>JBGUGW010000142.1:0-5848 GCA_045111695.1 Candidatus Cryptobacteroides sp.
CAGCAGCGTGAGCAGAGGGGCAGCGGTTCCGGTGTTATCATCCGTCCCGACGGATATATCGTCACCAACAACCATGTCGTGTCCGAAGCCTCCGAGATCAAGGTCACTCTGAACAACAACAAGACTTATGACGCAACGGTCATCGGTACCGATTCCGCCACCGATGTCGCCCTGATCAAGATCGACGCCGAAGGCCTCCCGACCATCCCGTTTGCCGACTCCGACAAGCTCCGCCTCGGAGAGTGGGTGCTCGCCATCGGCAGCCCCTACAACCTCCGCAGCACCATTACCGCCGGTATCGTCAGCGCCAAGGGCCGTTCCACCGCTTCCATGGGCAATCCCAACCAGATCGACCCCAGGCAGATGCGCGGCCAGTCCCAGGAGCCTCAGATCCAGATCGAGTCCTTCATCCAGACCGATGCAGTCGTCAATCCCGGCAACTCCGGCGGCGCCCTGGTCAACAAAGCAGGTGAACTCGTGGGTATCAATACCATGATCTATTCTCAAACCGGTTCATATTCAGGATATTCCTTTGCCGTTCCTTCCAACATCGTGCACAAGATCGTCGAGGACCTCATCGACTTCGGTTCGGTCAAGCGCGCCCGTCTTGGCATCACCATGCGCCAGGTCACTGAAGATGATCAGAAAGAATTGAAACTTTCTTCTCTTGACGGCGTATATATTGAGGAGGTTTCCGCAGGAAGCACCGCTGACAAGGCCGGCCTCAAGAAGGGCGACGTCCTCGTCGCCATAGACGGAGCCAAGGTTACCAACATGGCTTTCGTCCAGGAAAAGGTCAACAGCTACCGTCCCGGCGACAAGGCGACACTCTCGATCATCCGTAATGGAAATGCTAGGGATGTTGCAGCCGAGTTCCTCGGCACGGTCGAAGAGAACGGCGTGGTCGCTTCAGACGGCACTGTCGCATTCTACGGAACCAAGCTGCGTCAGGCCCCTAAGGAGACGCTTGACAGGCTCGGACTCAAGAACGGCGTCGAGATCGTCTCCGTCGGCTCCGGAAAACTCCTTGATGCGGGTGCATCCGAAGGCTTCGTCATCCTCTATGTCAATGACCAGGCCGTCAGCAAGCCCGAAGAAGTTATCGATATCGCCAAGAAGTCAAGGCGCGCTGTCTACATCGAAGGTGTGACCGCATACGGCAAGGCTTCCTACTTCGGTTTCGGTAAAGAATAGGCCCGTAAGTGAAGCCGTGAGTTTGTCGCGTCCCCACTTCCGGGGGCGCGACAAATTTTTTATACTGAATATGAGACAATTAAAGATCACAAAGTCCATCACCAACCGCGAGAGCGCTTCCCTGGACAAGTATCTCCAGGAGATTGGCCGCGAGGAGCTGGTATCTCCCGAAGAGGAAGTCGAACTCGCCCAGCGCATCCGCCAGGGCGACCAGGCCGCACTTGAAAAACTCACCCGCGCGAACCTCCGTTTCGTGGTGTCCGTCGCCAAGCAGTACCAGAACCAGGGCCTGAGCCTTCCCGACCTCATCAACGAAGGCAACCTCGGCTTGATCAAGGCCGCCGAGAAGTTTGACGAGACCCGCGGATTCAAGTTCATATCATATGCCGTGTGGTGGATCCGCCAGTCCATCCTGCAGGCTCTTGCCGAGCAGTCCCGTATCGTCCGCCTGCCGCTGAACCAGGTTGGCTCGCTGAACAAGATCAATAAGGCCCTCGGCAAGTTCGAGCAGGAGAACGAGCGCCAGCCCTCCAACGAGGAGCTTGCTGAAATGATCGAGGTCCCGAAGGACAAGATCGCCGATACCCTCAGGGTTTCCGGCCGCCATGTCTCCGTCGACGCCCCCTTCGTGGAAGGCGAGGACAACAGCCTGCTTGACGTACTGCCGAACGACGATTCGCCTTCGGCGGACCGCGGCCTCGTGAGCGAGTCCCTCAGCACCGAGATCGAGAGGGCCCTCCAGATCCTCACCCCGCGCGAGCGTGAGATCATCAAGAGTTTCTTCGGCATCGGATGCCAGGAGATGACCCTGGAGGAGATCGGCGAGCGTCTCGACCTCACCCGCGAGCGTGTGCGCCAGATAAAGGAAAAGGCGATCCGCAAGCTCAAGAAACCCAGTGCAAGCAAACTTCTGAAAACCTATCTCGGCTGATGACACCCGAATCTTTCATTGCCGGCAAGGCCGTCCTGGCCATAAAGGATCTTTACAATACTGACATCGAGCCCTCATCCGTCCAGGTGCAGGTCACCAGGAAGGAGTTCGAGGGCGATTATACCCTGGTGGTGTTCCCGCTGCTGCGGGTCTCGCATTCGTCTCCGGACGCCACTGGAAAGGCCATCGGTGACTGGTTTACTGCCAATGTTCCCGAGATAAGCGGTTTCAACGTTGTCAAGGGCTTCCTCAACATCAGCCTTTCGCAACTCTGGTGGAACGAGCTTTTCTCATCCATAGCTTCCGACCCGGACTTCGGCGTCCTGCCTTCGACCGGGAAGAACATCATGGTCGAGTTCTCGTCCCCGAACACCAACAAGCCGCTCCATCTCGGCCATATCCGCAACAACCTCCTCGGTGACTCCGTGTCCCGCCTGCTCAAGGCCAGCGGCAACAACGTCATCAAGGTGACGCTTGTCAATGACCGCGGCGTCCATATCTGCAAGTCCATGTATGCATGGCTGCAGTCTTTCAACGGCGCGACTCCGGAGAGCACCGGCAAGAAGGGAGACCATCTTGTCGGCGACTGCTACGTCGAGTTCAACAACATCCTTACCCGCGAGGTCAAGGAGTTGGTTGCAGGAGGAATGGACGAGGAGACCGCCAAGAAAGAGGCACCCTGCATGAAGGCCGTGCACGAGATGCTGGTCAAGTGGGAGGAGGGCGACAAGGAAATCCGCGACCTCTGGGCCATGATGAACGGCTGGGTCTTTGACGGTTTCGACCAGACCTACAAGGCCCTGGGCATTTCCTTCGACAAGGTCTATTACGAGCACGATACCTATCTCTTGGGTAAGGAATTGGTTCAGAAGGGATTGGAGAACGGTGCGTTCGTCCGCGACCCGGATGGTTCCGTCTGGTGTGACCTTACCGCCGACGGCCTCGACCGCAAGCTCGTCCTGCGTTCCGACGGAACGTCGGTCTATATCACGCAGGACCTCGGCACTGCGGAACGCCGTTTCTCCGAGCATAACCTTGACTCCCACGTGTATGTCGTCGGTGACGAGCAGAACTATCACTTCGCTGTGCTCAAGCTCATCCTCGCGAAGCTCGGTTTCGACTGGGCCGACCGTATCTACCACCTGTCGTACGGCATGGTGGAGCTGCCCGAGGGCAAGATGAAGTCCCGCGAGGGTACCGTGGTCGACGCCGACGACCTCATCGAGAAGATGTACGAGGAGGCAAAGTCCACCTCGGAGGAGTCCGGCAAACTCGAGGGCCTGTCCGACGAGGAGAAGGAGAAGCTCTACCGCATGATCGGCCTCGGTGCGCTCAAGTATTTCATCATCAAGGTGGATCCGAAGCGCAAGATGCTCTTCAACCCCAAGGAGTCCATTGACTTCAACGGCAATACCGGACCTTTCATCCAGTATACTCATGCCCGTATCTGCAGCATCCTCCGCAAGGCCGAGGAGCGCGGGCTCATGCATACTGTTGCTGAAATTCCTGCCGGAGTCGAACTCAGCCCCAAGGAGATCCGTCTTGTGAAGCTCCTCAACGGCTATCCCCAGAAGGTGGCGGAGGCCGCTGCGGCTCTTTCGCCGGCCCTCATTGCCAACTACGCTTACGAGCTGGCCAAGGAGTTCAACCAGTATTACCACGATACTCCGATCCTCCGCGAGGAGGACGCCGGCCTGCTGAAGATGAGGCTCGTCCTCATCTCCACGCTCGCCGCCGTCCTTGAGAAGGCCACCGACATTCTCGGCTTCAGCCTTCCAGACCGGATGTAACCCTTTCCTCGGAGGGGGGGGCAGTGTCGCTGAAAACTTCCGCTTCGCTCCATCCCTCCCAACCTGCGGTTGGGCCCCTCCCGTTCACGAGGCCACGGGCGGCCACGGTTTTCCGCGGCACTGCCCCCCTCCGGAAAAAAGAATCAGTGCTATGCCGGACAACTACATGATACCGACCTCCGTCAAGGAGGTGCAGAGACTCGGATGGGACTACATAGACGTCATCCTGTTTACAGGCGACGCCTTCGTGGACCATCCGAGTTTCGGTTCCGCGTGTATCTCGCGGTATCTGCAGAAGTTCGGCTACCGCGTAGCCGTTGTGCCCCAGCCTAACTGGCGCGACGACCTGCGCGACTTCAAGAAACTCGGCGCGCCGCGCCTGTATTTCGGCGTGAATTCCGGCGCCATGGACTCCATGGTGAACCATTACACGGCCGGCAAGCGCCTCCGTCACGACGACGCCTATACTCCCGACGGCAAGTTCGGGCAACGTCCCGACTATGCCGTCACGGTATACTCCCGCATACTGAAAGACCTTTTCCCTGATGTCCCTGTCGTCATCGGCGGCATTGAAGCTTCTCTGCGCCGCGTGACACACTACGACTATTGGAAGGACCGCCTGTTCCCTTCGATACTTGTGGACAGCAAGGCCGACTGGCTCTGCTACGGGATGGGGGAGAGGCCGATGCTCGAACTCACCAGGGCCATCGAGAGCGGGCGCAACCTGCGGGATATCAGGAAGATACCCCAACTTGCATTCTTCATGACGGGCAAATGGAAACAGTCCGATGCCCAGGTCCTACATTCCTTCGAGGAGTGCTGCAGGGACAAGAAGGCTTTCGCCGAGAACTTCCACCTGATCGAGACGCACGCCAACATGCTCCATCCCGACACTATAATCGAACCGGTGGGGGATGGCTACGTGCAGATCAATCCTCCGTATCCTCCCGCGACGGAGGCGGAGATGGACTCGTTCTGGGACCTGCCATTCACCAAGCTCCCGCATCCTCGGTACAAGGACAAGCGCATCCCCGCGTACGACATGATCAAGTTCTCGATCAACACCCATCGCGGGTGTTTCGGAGGATGCAATTTCTGCACGATCGCCGCCCATCAAGGCAAGTTCATCCAGTCCCGCTCTGAGGCCTCGATCTGCAAGGAGGCAAAGGGCCTGCTCGCTTTGCCCGGCTTTGCCGGGAACATTTCCGACCTCGGGGCTCCCACCGCCAACATGTACGGCATGGGAGGGCGCGACAAGACCATTTGCGCAGTATGCAAGCGCAAGTCCTGCCTGTTTCCGAAGCCGTGCCGCAACCTTGACCGTTCGCATGCAAGGGTGTTGGGTCTCTACGACAAAGTCTTGTCCATCAAGGGGATAAAGCACGCTTATATCGGCAGCGGCATCCGTTATGACCTCTTCCTTGACGAGAACGGCTTCGTGGACGAGACCTCCTATCCTTATCTCAAGGAGCTTATCCTGCACCATACTTCCGGACGCCTCAAGGTTGCTCCGGAGCACACCGAGGACAAGGTCCTGCAGTACATGGCCAAGCCGTCCTTCAACCTTTTCGTCCGGCTGCGCCGCGAATTTGACAAAATCACCGCGCAGGCCGGCATGAAGACCGGCATAGTCCCGTACTTCATCTCCTCGCATCCCGGATGTACCATGAAGGATATGGAGAGCCTGTCCCGCAATCCGGCCCTGAAGGGTATCTGGATGGACCAGGTGCAGGATTTCATGCCTACGCCCATGACGACTTCGTCGGTCATGTACTATACCGGCCTCGACCCCAGGACCATGAAACCGGTGTTCGTCGAACGCGATCCGGAGAGGAAAAAAGCCCAGAAATCATTTTTTTTCAAAAAAAAATGACAGAGGCTATGGACTTTCAGAAATTTCGCTTATTATTGCACACGGAATCCGTTTCAATTA
>JBGUGW010000143.1:0-3922 GCA_045111695.1 Candidatus Cryptobacteroides sp.
GTCCTGTCGACCACTTCGCCTTCCACTTCGACCTCGTAGCTTATCGCCACGACTCTCATCGCTTCAATCTTCATATCTGTTATTCTCCAGAGAAATCAACGTTTTCAAATGCTAAGCTAGGAATAAGTTTTGATTTGCAAGGCCTAGCATCGTCTCCGGCGGCCAGCAGGCCGTTCCAGAGCGTGACGAGGTTGCCGGTCATGAGCATCTCGTTCACGGGACGGACTATCTTGCCGTCCTTGAACTCGAAGCCCTCGATGCCGAATGAATAATCGCCGGTAGCGGAATTGGAATTGCCGCCGTTGAATCCTGTTACGAGTATGCCATCGCCGCACAGCGCCAGGATCGCGGCACGGTCGAGTTCCTTGCGGGGCCATGGCATGACCTTGGGACGTATGGCGTCCTCGACGGTCGGATCCATTTTCATCTTTGCGGCCATGTAGGTGTTGATGAAATACTCTTTCACCACGCCATTCTCAACGACGGGCCTCTCGCGTGTAGCGACTCCCTCGGAGTCGAAAAGGCGTGAACCGCTCTCTCCTGGACGGCGGCATGCGTCCATGACGGTCATCCCTTCGTGGAACACCTTCTTACCAAGCGTGTTCATTAGGAAACTGTTGTTCTGCTGCAGGGCGTAGCCTCCGAGCGCGCTCAGAAGGGGAGTGACAAGTCTCGAAGCGCATTCGCTGTCTATCACGCAACGGTATTTGCCGCTGGGAAGGGCGCAGGGTCCTATCTGCGCCACTGCGCGCTCCAGCGCGACTGCGCAGATGCGGTCCGCGCCAAGCTCGGAGAGCCTGGGCGTGGAGTTCCACCAGTAGCCGCTGTATTTGTTGCCGCCGGCATCCTTTATGGTCATTTCTACGCCGTATTCGAAGGAAGATTCGGTGTGGCGGCAGTGCAGTCCCTGCGTGTCCAAAACCAGGGTGTCGAAAACGCTGTCGGAATACTCGGCCTCCTCGGAGACGAGGGTCCATGAGGGAGTTGTTTCGGTACCCTTGAATATCGATGCGCCGAGAGCGATGTCGAGACGCTTTCCGGCATCCATCCCGAGGCTGGCATTGTCGTAGAGCCCAAGTTCCGTACCGTTCACCGCGTCCTTTGCTGTCCTTTCCGGTGCGGGCAGGTCCCTGCAGGGATCCTCCGCCAGCAGACGGGCAGTGCCCAATGCCTTGTCTACGAAGTCATCCAAAGCATTGTCTTCCAGTTTGTTGATGGAAAAACTGCCGTATCTGCCGTCCACGAAAAGGGCGAGACTTATGGACCTGTCGAGGCAGTGAGTCACCTTGTCGACCTCTCCGTTGAGCGTGCCGATGAGGTCCATGCAGCTCTTGTTGAGCGTCACGCGCGCTTTCTGCGCTCCCTTTGCGAGAGCGGTTTCGAGGCATCTTGCAGCCAGCGCTATCTCCTGTTCAGTAAGCCTGTAGTCCATCACTCTCCTCCCACTGTCAAATTGTTCACGAGCACCGTAGGTATGCCGCACGAGACTGGGACGCTCTGCTCCTTGCCGCAGGTCCAGGTGCCGTTGTCTATCTTGAGGTCGTCGGCGACGGCTTCTATGTCCGCAAGTGCCTGCGGGCCGTTGCCGATGATGTTCACGTCCTTCACAGGCATGGTCAGGCGGCCGTCTTTGATGAGGAAACCGCTCTTGACATAGAAGGTGAAATCGCCTTCGCCTATCTTGACCTGTCCATTGGCGAACTGGTCGACGTATATGCCTTTCTTTACGGACGCGATAATGTCCGCGGCCGTTCCCTCGCCGCTCTCCATGTATGTGGCCCGCATCCTGGGGATGGGGTTGTAGCGGAAGGACTCCCTGCGGCCGTTGCCGGTGGGAGCGACTCCGTAGTACTTCGCGCTGATGCGGTCGTGCAAGTAGGACGACAACACGCCGTCCTCTACCATCACCGTGTACTGCCCGGGCACGCCATCGACATCGAAATTGACCGCACCGCGGTTGCCGCGGATCGTGCCGTCGTCGACGATGGTGATGCCTTTGCGGCAGATCCTGCTGCCCATCTTGTCTGAGAATACCGACTGTCCCTTGCGGTTGAAATCCGCCTCGAACGCGTGGCCCATGGCCTCGTGGAGCAATATGCCGGAGGCCCCGGCACCCATCACGACGGGCATCCTGCCGCCTTTGGGACGGCGTGCGGCGAAGCGCTCGTCTATGCCCTCGACGGCCTGGCAGGCAAGCTCCTCGAGCAGTGCTCCGTCGAGCATCTCGGCTCCCATGCGGAAGCTGCGCGAGACGGACTTCGTCTCTATGGCACCTCCCTGGCTGAAAACCACCGAGGCGACGAGGCTGCCCATGGGGCGAGTATCATATTTCATCTCCTCGAAGGAGTTGAAGGTCAGGATGTCGCTCACCTGAGAGGATAGCATGGCTATGACCTTGACGACGCGCGTGTCCTTGGCTCTGATAAGGCTCTCAAGTTTCTGTAGCAGAGGCAGATGCGAGGAGACATCGGCGGTGCGCCAGTCCTCCCGCATGGGGTAGCGGTCAGCGGCGGGATTGGGACGGCCGAAGTGCCGGTGGTCGCTGGTGCGGCGGTCGCCGCCTATGGCGCAGCCGGCGGTGATGGCCGCCGCCGCACGGGCCGCCGCCCGCATCGAGGCCGGGTCCGTACTCTCGGAATAGGCGTAGCCGGTCTTCTCTCCGCAGAGCACGCGGATCCCGACGCCGTAGTCGATGTGAAAGCCTCCGGAGGAGACTTCTCCGTCCCGGAGCAGGATATCCCTGTATGAGGTGTTCTCGAAGAACAAGTCGCAGTAGTCTCCGCCGCTCTTCAGCCCTTCGGCCGTGAGCGAAAGAAGTTCCTCTTCCGTGACCTGGAAAATGTCGAGATAGTATCGTTTATCGTTGATCATCGTCCTTGTCTTGTCCTTCAGCAGCCATTTCCGGATGGGCGATGGCCCACGTAAGCTCGTATTTCTCGCTGTCCTTGATGTGGACTATATCCTTGCTTCCTTCGGCTATGACAGTGAAAGGTGTCTTGGAATTGTCCGCCAGTATCCAGCGGTCGCACTCGGGAATGTACTCGTCGAAGAAATACTTGAGCCCCATCAGGTACCTTCGGCGTATGATGGGCTCGGGTGTATTGTGCCCTCCTGAGAGGACCCTGTCGTGTACGCGCGCTATGGCTAGCTCTGGCGAGTTCAGCCACAGGTAGATGAGCGTGACGGTATAGCCGTTGGACTTGGCCTCGAGCAGCATCCTCAGCAGCGATCGCGTTGCAAGGGTGCTCTCAATGCAGAAATCCTCTTTCCTGTCAAAAAGATACTTGATCCTCATCAGCATGTAACGGCCCGCGGAAACGGAAGCCGAGTCGGGGTCGAAGGGCGCGATGCTCTTGGCGAACTCGTCGGAGTTCACGTACTGCGTACACTCGAGCATTTCCGGTAGGACGGAGTACGAGGCCGTAGTCTTGCCGGAGCCGTTGCACCCCGCTATGATGAAGAGCCTAGGCATCCTTCTCCTTGTCGATGTCGTATCCGAACAGGGCGAAGTCGCCGAGGCAGGGATCGTCGGGGAATATGTCGCGGAAGGAGTCTGTGATCTCCATGGCGGTGCGGAGGTCCTTCTGCCTGCGCCTGGTCAGGCCGCAAGCGACGGCCCTTGCGTAGACATGCACGTCAAGAGGGATGATCAAGTCGGTCTTCTTGATCTTCTTCCAGAGGCCGAGGTCGACCTTGGCGTCGTCGCGTACCATCCAGCGCCTCATCATGTTGATCTTCTTGTTCGGCGCCTTGGGGTCGGACTTCTGACGGAAGATGGTGGTGCGGAGTTCATCCTGCGTCAGCGGCTCCAGGGAGCCATGCCAGAAGTACCACTCCTTCAGTCGTTTGCATATTCTGGCGACATCGCTCCACTTAGTGGTTCGGTGGATGCTCGCATCCTCGTCGCGCCAGTCGCCGGCCT
>JBGUGW010000144.1:0-2306 GCA_045111695.1 Candidatus Cryptobacteroides sp.
AGCCCTTACCTGACCCCGGTCCCCCACCGCGGAGAACGCAACGAAAGCAGATACATACCGCTCATCGCGGCCAGGATAGCCGAGCTCAAAGGCACCGGCGTCGACGAGGTGGCGGAGGCCACCACAGCGAACGCCCGGAGGCTCTTTAACATATAACCACATGATTGACAATACATTGAAATCACAGGAGAAGTCCTCCATCCTGATCATCTACACCGGAGGGACCATCGGCATGCGCGAGGATCCTGCAGACCAGACGCTCAAACCCTTCGACTTCAGCCAGATCATGGAGGAGGTCCCCGAACTGCGCAAGTTCGCATGCCGCATCGACTCGTATACCTTCGATCCCCTGATAGACTCTTCGGACGTGGAGCCCGCCATGTGGCAGGAGCTCGCGGACCTCATCGGCAGGCGTTACGACGATTACGACGGTTTCGTCGTCCTTCACGGCACGGACACTATGTCATTCACCGCTTCGGCTCTCAGTTTCATGCTTGAAGACCTTGAGAAGCCCGTTGTCTTCACCGGCAGCCAGCTGCCGATAGGCCGGCCAAGGACCGACGGCAAGGAGAACCTCGTGTCGGCCGTCGAGATAGCCTCGGCCAAGGATAAGGACGGGCATGCGCTGGTGCCCGAGGTGACGGTCTATTTCGACGCCAGGCTGCTGAGGGGCAACCGCACCACCAAGGTGAACGCGGAGCATTTCGACGCGTTCCGCTCCCCCAACCTTCCGCCCCTCGCCGAGGCCGGCATCAGCATCAGGTACAACAATGGCATCATAAGACACCCCGCCGCTTTCGGCCGCCCCCTGAAGGTCATGCCCGAACTGGACACGCGCGTCTCCATACTCAAGGTCCACCCCGGCATCACTCCCCAGGTGGTCAGCAACATCCTGCTGGGAGCCGAGACCAGGGCGGTCATCATCGAGACCTACGGCTCCGGCAACGCCATCTCGAAGGACTGGTTCATCAACCTCCTGAGGGTCGCCGGAGACATGGGAAAGATCCTTGTCAACGTGACGCAGTGCCTGTATGGAAGCGTCAACATGGACATCTACGCCACCGGACGCCGCCTGAAGGAAGCCGGAGTGGTTTCGGGCCGGGACAGCACCACGGAAAGCATGCTGGCGAAGCTTTTCCACCTCATGGGGATCAGCCGCGACAATGCCTGGGTGAAATCAAAGTTGGAAGAGAATCTAAGAGGAGAAATCTCAGAATAAGTATTGCCAAATGATTTTTTTTTGCTAAATTGCAACGGTTTTTACGGGTAGGTGCATTGTACCCGTTTGGAAGCAAAATTATAACTATTTAATACTTTATTAATTAAAAACACATTCAAAAACGGTTATGAAAAAGTTTTTCATGGTTCTGGCAGCAATGAGCCTCATGGTTCTTTCTGCAAACATCGCATCCGCACAGGACGATCAGGCTTCTGCCGCACCCGCTACCGAGCAGGTTTCCGACAGCGGTGACATCGACCCGTTCAACGTAAAGAGCGAAGAGCCTCTGCACCAGCAGCTCAAGACCAAGTTCATCGAAGGTGGCGCCGGCTTCATGGCCCTCATCATCATCTGCTTGATCATCGGTCTCGCACTCGCAATCGAAAGGATACTCTATCTCTCGTTCTCGAAGACCAATACCAAGAAGCTTGTCGAGAAAGTCGAGGCAGCCCTTGCTGACGGCGGTATCGAGAAGGCCAAGGAGGTATGCCGCAACACCCGCGGTCCTGTAGCTTCCATCTTCTATCAGGGTCTTGACCGTTACGACCAGGGTCTTGACGTGGTCGAGAAGAGCATTGTTTCCTACGGCTCCGTCCAGATGAGCAACATGGAGAAGGGCCTCTCCTGGATTTCCCTCTTCATCGCCATCGCCCCGTCCCTCGGATTCCTTGGTACCGTTATCGGTATGATCCAGGCCTTCGACGCCATCCAGGCTGCCGGTGACATCTCCCCGAACGTTGTCGCGGGTGGTATGAAGGTCGCTCTGATCACCACCGTCGGCGGTCTTATCGTCGCGGTTATCCTCCAGCTCTTCTACAACTACATCCTCTCCAAGATCGACACCCTCACCATCGATATGGAGGACGCTTCCATCCGCTTCGTCGACACGATGGTCAAGTACAACAAGTAATTGAGTCATTAACCGATAATTCCAGCTAAAAATGGAAAATCCGTTATACGCTAAAATCATCAAGTGGATCAGCCTGGCGCTCCTCGTGATCAGTGTCGGTCTCTCCGTCTGGGCCTTCACCCAGTTCGGAGGAAGCGGCAAGGAAGCGGCCGTCCAGACGATGCTCTACTGGGCCTA
>JBGUGW010000145.1:0-6214 GCA_045111695.1 Candidatus Cryptobacteroides sp.
TGTCGACTTCGGTGGGTGCGAACGGATCAGGCCTGGGTGCAGGCGCTGCCTGCCTCCGGTTGCGCCCCTGCGGGGCCGGGGCCGGAGGCGGCCCGAACCCGCCCATGCGGTCAGGCGATGACGTGGTGCGGTAGATGATGAGGTCGGCGTCTGCCGGCTTGTCTACGACTGTGCCGTATGTTGCCGCAACGACCGGGTCGATGCCATCCACGAATATCTTCATGCCTTCCTTTGCCGGTAGGGTGCCGTCATTGGTCAGCAGCACGTTGGACACTCTCTGGGCCTCAAGGCCGAAGGCTTCGTTTTCGGGGCTCTGGAGGACCTTGAGGGCCTTTTCGGGATCGACATACGGGTTCTCGAAAAGACCTAGGATAAAGTGCCACTGCAGGATGCGCGACGCGGCCTGGTTGATGCGATCCTCGGATACCCGGCCTTCCTTGACCAGTTCCACTACCAGCTCAGGCTGGGTCTCGGAGCCCATCTGGTCCACTCCCGCGTTGATGATCATCTCCATGTTGTCCTTCGTGGTGGTCTTGCCCTGGAGCGAAGGCTTGAGGGGACCGTTGCCCACCACGCCCCAGTCGGTGCAGATGGCACCCTTGAAACCGAGTTCACCGTAGAGGACCTCGGTGGACATGTGGTAGGAGTAGTTCACGTTGAGGGAATCGTAATATGTGCCACTGTAGTAACCCATGGCCGCGAGGGCGCCTTTCTCGATGCCTGCCTTCCAGGGGAGATAATGGTACTCCTGGTTGTTGCCGGGATATACCAGCCATCTGCCGCTGCCGCCCAGATGGGGGCCGCTGCCGGGCCAGTGCTTGAGGTGGACGAGGATCTTGCCGGGGCCGACGTGGTCGCCCTGGGCTCCCTCGATGAGGGCGGCGGTCATCTCCGCGGTCAGCTCGGCCGACTCGGAGAAACAGCCCATGTTGCGGCTCCAGCGGGGTTCGGTGATGACGTCGACCTGGGGACCGAGGAACATGTGGAGGCCCACTGCGCGGTACTCGTCGGCCATTATCTCACCGAAAAGGCGCATCATCTCCGGGTCGCGTCCGGCAGTTATGCCCACCTGGCCCTCGCCGTTGGTGATGTGCGAGAAGTACTGGGTGCCGCTGACATGACCACCGAGCTTTGCGCTGTGGCGCGGGTCGGATGAAAAGACGATGGGAATGCCCAGGCGCGAAGCCTCGGCTATCTCCTGCATGCCGTTGGACCAGTTGGCGAATTTGTCCGGGGGGGCTACTCCGTTGTTGAGGATGCAGCGGAAGTTCTTTTCCTCGATGTATGACTTGGCGGTGGCGGTGCGGCGCATCTGGCCCATGGCCATGGCGCCGGCATTCTGCCCGCCGGGCCCGATGGGACCGGCGTAGCGCTCCTCCTCCGCCCTGCGGAGAGCTTCCTTCTCCTCCGGGCTGAGGTCGTACTTGACCTCACCGCTTTCATTGACTGCGATGTTGGGATGGAACATCAAGCCGGCCTTTTCCTCGAGGGTCATCTGCGAGACGAGGTCTGCGATACGTTCCTCCATCGGCAGGCGCCAGTCTTCGTAAGGATCTATTTTCCCGTTCTTGTTGAGGTCCTTGAACTGGTATTTCCCCTGGGTGAGGATCTCAGCCTTGCGCGCACCCAACTCGGGCTGGGTGTATTTCGGGGCGCACCCCGCGGAGAGGACCAGCAGGAGGACCGCTCCGACGATGAATGATCTGTGCATGTGGTTCTGTTATGTGGTGTTCTTTACAAAAATAGAAAAATATCGCGGGCTTTGATATCTGACGGGCGCATTTTCGTGTCTGGGAGGGCTGTTTTGTGCTCGTTAAGAATTCTTTGCAAAGGATGCACGGAAAAACTAAATTTGAATCGCCGCATGATCCTGCGATAAACCTATACGACTATGAACTACATCAAAACCAGGGAGAGATACATCCTTCTCCCGCTGCTATTGCTTCTATTGCTGGTCTCCTGTACGGAGAAGGCAGACCCTGACATGTTCCCGTCGGGAATTGTCAAGTTGGACCTTTCAAATACTTTTGTCAAGGTGTCGCCGCCGCCTCTTTACGCAGAACTGCCCGGCAGTGTCGGGCAGTCTGACACAAAGGGTTTTTCAGAGACCGTTCCCCTCGAATCGGTCATCGACAGGGGCAGGCAGAGGAAGACCGTATTCAAGGGGACATCCATGGTCCAGATACCGTTTTCAGACGAGCAGTCCGTGCAGGAGGCCTATTTCGGTAAGGATCCTGAAGGTGACCCGGACGATGTGTCCGTCATGAAAAAGTTCCTGATAGCCGGCCCCGAGGAGATGTTCGTCGTCACCATGGTCACCGACTCGTGGTATGGACGGGCACATCCGGATTTCGACTATCTGGACAAACCGGATTATACCGGAGCCGTTGTATTCTCCACCGTTTACGGGCAGCTCCTCAAGGTGCAGGTTTACGAATCCGGCAGGATAGTGCAGGCGGATTTCGTCACCGACAGCGGGGGCATTGACGGCAGGCTCTCCTACATCGTGGTTTATTCCGGGATGCCGGGGACGAAGGCAGGTTCTGTCTCCGATGGTCCCGGCCCCGGAGAGATAACGGGGAAATACACCATCTCCATCGGTCCGGACATGACGTATTCACCTTGGATCTGGGACCCGGACGGAGAGAGCTGCGGCCAGCCGGAGAAAACCTTTACCGTAGGACTGTCCTGCGACATCCCTGATGAGATACAGATGACAGGAAGCGGAGTCTATACGGAGGGGAGTACGCTGATAGTGGGCTACACGCAGAGCAGCAAGGTGAAGGTGTTCAGGCTGGACCACTGGACGGGTGATTTTGCGTGGAACAGGTCGGACAGGTTCAGCTACAAGGTCACAAGCGACCTTGAGTCTACCGCATATTTCGCAACGGGGAAGCCCGGTACAAGCAAGTCCAAAGGCGTCACCAACCCTCTCATGAGCATGAGGATAGCCGCGAGCAATGTCAGCATGGCGCTGGCCGACTCCGATGACAATGTATACGCCAACTACTATGGCGGGACCTTCGGCGAGACTCGGACGGATCTGGCCGGTAATCCCAAGAGACATGACGGCCTGGACCTTTATGCGGAGGTCGGGACTCCTGTCTATGCGCTCTGTACAGGGGTGGTCACAAAGGCTGAGAGCGGATTCGGTGAGGCGCTTGTAAGCAACTCCTATGGCAACGAACTGCGTATCTCAGTCACTGAAAAGGGCAAGACAACGACCTATCAATACGCGCATCTCCGGAGCGGGATGCCCATAGCGGTCAATCCGAGGACGGGACAGCCTTTCAAGTTGAACGACATGGTGTATGAGGGAGACCTGATCGGGTATTCAGGGAGGAGCGGCAATGCAACGGACGTCCCGAACCCCCATCTACATCTCGGTGTCAACTCCGGCGGGAAGTGGGTCGATCCCAAACCGTATATCAACGGGACTTATCCGACCGGGCGGAAGTCCATTGACAAGGGCAAGGGAATGATAACGGGCATCAGATACGACTGAGGGGTTGGAGTTACGGATACAATTGACTATTTTTATCCGGACAATCCTTATTGGAAATGAACGGAACCGGACTCTACACACTTACGTCAGGGCTTCATAGTGAGGTGATGCCCGACGCTTCCGAAGAACGCTTCGTCAGGGATATCATAGCCGCTGGAGCGGAATTCGATTTCTGCGGGGAGGATTTCTCGCGGTACGGCAGCCATGACGTCGAACTGGTCTATGTGCGGACCGGAGGCACGGAGAATGCCTTCAAGGCGGTCTTCCCTCAGCTGGACGGCCCCGTGCGCCTGCTCACCAGCGGGGCGAGCAATTCACTTGCCGCGTCGATGGAAATCCTCTCGTTCCTGCGGCAGCAGGGGAGGGAGGGCGAGATCCTGCACGGGAGCGCCGCGTATATCGCGGAGCGGATAGCGGCGCTCTCCCGGGCGGCCAGGGCCCGCCGGCGCCTGCAGGGCAGCCGGGCCGGCGTCGTCGGCCGCCCCTCCGACTGGCTGATCGCCTCCGACCCCGACCGTGCAGCTGTCCGCGACCGGCTCGGCATCGAGCTGGTAGACATCCCTATGGAGGAATTCGTCACGGAGATCCGTCGCGGCCTCTGCGAGGAGCCGTCGGGATTCCCCCTGAAGAGCATCAGGCATTCGGTCAATCCGAAGGTGACCAAGGATGTTTTTGAAGGAGCGCTCGGGAGTTACGGCGCCCTTTAGCGCCTTATCGCGCGCTACGGCCTTTCTGCCGTCACCGTACGCTGCTTCGACCTGCTGACGGCCGTCGGCAATACCGGCTGCATCGCCCTGGCCCTGCTCAATGCCGAAGGCATCCCTGCCGGCTGCGAGGGCGACATTCCCACCATGCTGACCATGTGCGTGTCCAACGCCCTTTTCGACGTGCCGGGATTCATGGCCAATCCCTCGCGAATGGACCCTTCCACTGGAGAAATGGTATTCGCGCACTGCACGGTCCCGTTCAACATGCTCCGCAACTACTCTTACGACACCCATTTCGAGTCCGGCATCGGAGTCGCCGTCAAGGGCGAGCTCCCCGAGGGTCCGGTGACGCTGTTTAAAATGGCGCCCGGCCTCGACCGCTGTTTCGCGGCGGAGGCCGGGCTGGTAAAGAATCTGTCGGAAAAGCGTCTGTGCCGTACCCAGGTGCTGCTCAGGCTCGACGACAGGTCACTGTGCAGGGATTATTTCCTCAAGGACCCCATCGGCAACCATCACGTCATCGTTCCGGGACGTCACGCACAGGAGATCCGCGATTTCCTGCTCTAGTTCCCTTTGTAGGAGAAGTCGCGGGGAGCGGGGACTGGAGGCAGGGGCTTGCGGTCCTTGAGCTTGCCCATAAGTACCTCTATGGCCTTGTCAAGCTGTTCGTCGATACCGGCCTGCTCCTTGATGGGGTCGTTCTCGACATAGATGTCGGGATCGACTCCGTGGTTCTCGATGATCCACTCGCCGGTCTTCACGTCGTAGTTGGTGAAGAACGGAACGCGGATGTCGGTGCCGTCCATGTACGGAAGTGATCCGCTGATGCCGATGATGCCTCCCCATGTGCGGGTGCCGATCAGCTCGCCCAGTCCCGTGGCCTTGAAGCTCCAGGGGAAAAGGTCGCCGTCGGACGCCGAGAACTTGTTGATGAGGCAGACCTTCGGTCCTACGAAAGTACCTTCAGGAATGGTTCCGGTACGGGTGGAGTTCCTGTACATGGTCATGCGGTAAGGCTCGCGCAGCAGGCGCTCGATGATCATCGGGGATACGTTGCCGCCGCCGTTGGCGCGGTCATCGATGATGAGGGCTTCCTTGTCCAGCTGAGGATAGTAGTAACGGGCGAACTCGTTGAGACCCTCGGCGCTCATGTCGGGGATGTAGATGTATCCTATCTTGCCGCCCGACGCTTTTTCCACATATTCGATGTTGTGCAGGACCCATTCGTAATGGATGAGCGGATACTCGTCGGCGATGGGCTTGACGACGACCTTGCGGGCGTCGGAGCCGTTGGCCTTCGAGGCGACGGTCAGCTCGGTGAGCACGCCGGCCTTGCCGACCAGCAGGGAGTAGATGTTGGCGACATCCGTAAGGTCCTGGCCGTCGATGGCAAGGATGTAGTCGCCCTCACTTACGCCGATGCCGGGCTCAGTGAGCGGCGAGCGCAGGGATTCGCTGTAAGGGGCTCCTTTGTAGATGTGGCTGACCTTGTATCCGTTCTTCTCCTTTGTGATGGTGGCGCCGAGCAGGCCCATCTGTACACGCTCCGGCTTGGGATAGTTGCCTGGAGTGACGTAGGCGTGGCCGCAGGTGAGCTCGCTGATCATCTCTCCGATGATGTAGTTGAGGTCGAGGCGGGTCTTGGCATAGGGTACGAGCACCTCATATTTCTTCCTCATGGCGTCCCAGTCGATGCCGTGCATGTTCTCGAGATAGAATCCGTCGCGGTATGCGCGCCAGGCCTCGTCGAAGATCTGGGCCCACTCCTGCTCGTAGTCTATGTCGGCGACCATGTCGGTGAGTTTCACGCCGTCGCCCTCGAGGTTTACACGGCCGCGGGGTATGTCGGTGACATAGTACTTGCCGCGGTTGACGATGAGGGCCTTCTTGCCGACGATGGAGAGATTGCCTTCGGCTACCTGCTTGGACTCGCCGGTTGCGAAGTCAAGGGACTGGGTGCCGCCGCGGCCTCCATAAAGGAGGCTCTTGCCGTCGCAGTAAA
>JBGUGW010000146.1:0-2718 GCA_045111695.1 Candidatus Cryptobacteroides sp.
CGGAAGCATCCTTCGACGAGCTGTTCGGATACATCCGTTCGGTATCCTATCCCAACAGCAAGACCCGCCACCTGATCGCCCTGTCGCAGAAGCTGGTCTCAGACTTCGGCGGAGAGGTCCCTTCCGACATCGACTCCCTCATGACTCTCCCGGGAGTCGGTCGCAAGACCGCAAACGTAGTCGCATCAGTTGTTTACAACCAGCCGGTCATCGCAGTTGACACCCATGTCTTCCGCGTCTCGCACAGGCTCGGACTGTCGGACGGAAGCACTCCACTGGCGGTCGAGACCGAGCTCGAAAAGAACATCCCCGAGAACAAGCGCGCCACGGCCCACCACTGGCTGATCCTCCACGGCCGCTACGTATGTACGGCAAAATCGCCCAGGTGCACCGAGTGCGGCCTGAGCGATTGGTGTCGTGAATATTCCAGGAAACAATCCTAGATGAAAATATACCTTAGGATGAACAGCACCGCGAGCACATACATCGTCGGTGTGACTTCCTTTGCCTTGCCGGTAAGGGCGTTGAGCAGCACATAGGTAATCATGCCGATGAGGATGCCGTCGGAGATGCTGTAGGCGACAGGCATGAGGATGAGCGTGACGAACGCGGGGATGGCCTCGCGGAAGTTGGTCCAGTCGATGCGGACGACAGGCTCCATCATCATGACGCCGACGAGGATGAGGGCCGGAGCGGTAGCTGCGCTGGGGATGCCGAGGAAGATCGGGGCGAAGAAGAGCGCGAGCACGAAGCACATGGCTGCGCTGAACGCGGTCAGACCGGTACGGCCGCCCTCGCCGACGCCGGCGGAACTCTCGACATAGGTCGTGGTGGTGGAGGTACCGAGGCAGGCGCCGCAGACGGTACCGATAGAGTCGGCCATGAATACCTTGTCGATATCCTCGACATTACCCTTCTCATCCACGAATCCGGCCTTCTGGGACACTCCGATGACGGTGCCCATGGTGTCGAACATATCGATGAAGAGGAAGGTGAACACGACAGCGAGCATGTCCCATGACAGGATCTGACCCCACTCGAACTTGGCGAAAATCGGCGCTACGGAAGGAGGTGTATCGACGACGCCGCTGAAATGCGTGAGCGCCACGCCCGTAGCCGGATCCTTGATGATGAGGCCCAGGAGAGCGGTGATGAGGATGCCGAGCAGGATGCCTCCGCGGACCTTCAGTATCAGGAGGATGGCGGTGATGAAGATGCCGATGACGGCGAGCAGGCCGGAACCGTGGCAGACGTCACCGAGGGTCACGAGAGTGGAGTCGGAGTTGACGATGAGGCCGGCATTCTGCATGCCGATGAACGCGATGAACAGTCCGATGCCGGCTCCGATGGCATTCTTCAGGCTCATGGGTATGGAGTTGAGTATCCACTGCCGTACCTTGGTGAGCGTGAGGATGATGAAGATGAGACCCTCGATGAAGACGGCGGTCAGTGCGAACTGCCAGCTGTGCCCCATCGTGAGGCAGACGGTGTACACGAAGAAGGCGTTGAGGCCCATACCCGGAGCCAGCGCGAACGGTTTCTTGGCATAGAATGCCATGACGAGGGTCGCGATGATGGCTGCAAGGCCGGTGGCCGTGAACACCGCGCCGTTGGGCATGCCGTCAAGGGCGCCGAAGATGGAAGGGTTGACGGCCAGGATATAGGCCATCGTGAGGAACGTCGTGATACCCGCTACAATCTCTGTACGGATATTGTGCTTTTCGGGATCGAGCCCGAAAGCTTTCCGGATGAATGTCGACATGGGACGTATCAATTAACGAGTTGTTCTTTCAGCTGTCCGATCTTGGCGTCGGCATCGGCGCCCTTGGCTCCGAAGTAGAACTTGATCTTGGGCTCGGTGCCCGACGGGCGCACGGAGACGACGTCTCCCGCCTCGTCGAAGAACTGCAGGACGTTGGACTTGGGCTGTCCGGTCTTCTCGGGCTCGAGATAGTCGATGACCTTGACCACGGGAGAACCGCAGAGCTCCTTGGGAGGGTTGGAGCGGAAGTCCGCCATGATGCGGGATATCTCCTCCGCGCCGGTCTTGCCCTTGCGCACGAGCGAAACGAGGCCTTCCTTGCGGTAGCCGTACTCCTCATAGATCTTCTGCATGAGCTGGTACAGGGTGAGGCCCTGGTCGGCAGCCCAGGCGGCGCATTCGGCGACCATCAGGCAGGACACCTGCGCGTCCTTGTCGCGGACGAACTCTCCGACGTTGAAGCCGTAACTCTCCTCGCCGCCGCAGATGAACTCGCCGCCCTTGGTTTCCTCGCGCTTGACGATCTCGGCTATGTACTTGAAGCCAGTGAGGACGTTGTACACCGGGACGCCGAAGCTCTTGCAGATGTCGGTGATGAGCTCAGTGGTGACGATGGTCTTGACCACGTACTTGCCCTCGCCGAGCTTGCCGAGGTCCTTCCAGCGATTGAGGATATAGTAAGTGAGCATGGAAGCGGTCTGGTTGCCGTTGAAGAGCACGATCTTGCCGTCGTTGTCACGTACGGCGATGCCCATGCGGTCGGCGTCCGGGTCGGTGCCGATGACGATGTCGGCGCCGGTCTCCTCGGCCTTGTCGACGGCCATCTTCAGCGCCGCAGGCTCCTCGGGATTGGGCGACACGACTGTCGGGAAATCGCCGTCGGAAACATCCTGGTCAGGGACATGGATGACGTTCTTGAAGCCGGCGCGGGAGAGGATCTCCGGCACGAGGCGGAC
>JBGUGW010000147.1:0-2633 GCA_045111695.1 Candidatus Cryptobacteroides sp.
CCTCTGGATTGACATGGCCCACACCGCCGGACTCATTGCGGCCGGGCTTCTCAAGAATCCCGTGCAGTACGCTCACATCGTGACCTCCACGACGCACAAGACCCTTCGCGGTCCCCGCGGAGGCATCATCCTTATCGGCAAGGACTTCGACAACCCCTGGGGCCTCACCACCCCGAAGGGCGTCCTGAAGAAGATGAGCCAGATCATCGACTCCAGTGTGTTCCCCGGCGTGCAGGGCGGTCCGCTCGAGCATGTCATCGCCGCCAAGGCCGTCGCTTTCTACGAGGCCATGCAGCCCGAATACCTCGAGTACCAGAAGCAGGTCATCGCCAATGCCCAGGCCATGTGCAAGGCTTTCCTCGACAGGGGATACCATGTGGTCTCCGGCGGCACTGACAACCATCTCATGCTCATCGACCTCAGGAACAAGTTCCCCGAGGTTTCCGGCCGCGTCGCCGAGAAGGAGCTCGAGAAGGCTGATATCACGCTCAACAAGAACATGGTCCCGTATGACAGCCGCAATCCTTTCCAGACTTCCGGATTCCGTATCGGCACTCCCGCCGTAACGTCCCGCGGCTTCGTCGAGAAGGACATGGAGGACATCGTCGAACTGATCGACACTGTCCTTGCTTCCTGTGCGGACCATATCGCCGCGTTGACGCTCAAGAAGGGCGAGGAACCCACTGCAGAGCAGGAGGCATCGCTTTACGAGCACAGGGCTGTCATCGAGAGAGTGGCTGCCAAGGTCCACCAGATGACTGCCGGTTATCCGCTGAACAAGTATTAGTGACATTTTGTCAGTCCATGGCGGCTGGCACATACTTTGATTTTTATATAAGCGTTCCCGCGGTTGTCGGGAACGCTTTTTTGAAATCAATTCAAAACTATAACATCATGATCAAACCTTTGGCAGACAGAGTGGTCATAGAGCCTCAGGAGGCCCAGACCAAGACTGCGTCGGGACTTTATATCCCCGATACGGCAAAAGAAAAACCCCAGCAGGGAACCATTGTGGCCGCAGGCCCCGGAAAGAAGGACGAACCCATGGAAGTGAAGGTGGGTGACAAGGTCCTCTACGGCAAGTATGCCGGCACCGAAGTGACTGTCGACGACAAGAAATACCTCATCGTCAAGCAGTCCGATATTCTGGCAATCATTTAAATAGGAGATACGCATTATGGCAAAAGAGATAAAGTTCGACGTGGATGTCCGCGCCAAGATGAAGGAAGGAGCTGATGAGCTCGCCAATGCAGTCAAGGTGACACTCGGTCCCAAGGGCCGCAATGTCGTCATCGACAAGAAATTCGGAGCCCCCCAGGTGACCAAGGACGGCGTGACCGTCGCCAAGGAGGTCGAACTGGAGGACCGTTTCGCCAATATGGGCGCCCAGATGGTCAAGGAAGTCGCTTCCAAGACCAACGAGCAGGCCGGTGACGGTACCACCACCGCCACTGTCCTCGCCCAGGCCATCATCAATGTCGGCCTGAAGAACGTCACCGCAGGCGCCAATCCCATGGACCTCAAGCGCGGTATCGACAAGGCCGTCGCAGCCATCGTAGGCAATCTCAAGGAGCAGAGTCAGGAAGTCGGCGACGACTATTCCAAGATCGAGCAGGTCGGCACCGTGTCCGCCAACAACGACAGCTATATCGGCAAGCTCATCGCCGACGCGATGTCCAAGGTCAAGAAGGACGGCGTCATCACCGTCGAAGAAGCCAAGGGCACCGAGACCGAGGTCAAGGTCGTCGAGGGCATGCAGTTCGACAGGGGATACATCTCTCCTTATTTCATGACGAACGGTGACAAGATGGAGGCCGTCCTTGACGATACCTACATCCTTCTTACCGACAAGAAAATCTCCAACATGGAGGATCTCATGCCCGTGCTCGAGCCCGTCGCCCGTGAGGGCAGGGGACTCCTCATCATCGCTGAGGATGTCGAGGGACAGGCCCTGACCACTCTCGTGGTGAACCGCCTGCGCGGTACCCTGAAGGTCGCTGCCGTCAAGGCTCCTGGCTTCGGCGACCGCCGCAAGGAGATGCTCCAGGACATCGCCGTCCTGACAGGTGCCACCGTGATCTCCGAGGAGCGCGGCTTCACCCTGCAGAACGCCACCGTCCAGATGCTGGGCCGTGCCGAGAAAGTCACCATCACCAAGGAGAATACCACCATTGTCGGTGGCGCCGGCGACTCCGCCGCTATCGCCGACAGGGCCGATCAGATCCGCAAGCAGATTGCCACCACCACTTCTGACTATGACCGCGAGAAGCTTCTCGAGCGTCTCGGCAAGCTTGCCGGAGGCGTAGCAGTCCTCTATGTGGGTGCAACCAGTGAGATCGAGATGAAGGAGAAGAAGGACCGCGTCGAGGATGCTCTCAATGCCACCCGCGCCGCCGTCGAAGAGGGCTATCTGCCCGGAGGCGGTGTCGCATACATCCGTGCGGCTTCCGTGCTCGCTGGCCTGAAGGGTGAGAATGACGACGAGACCACCGGCATTCACATCGTTGCCAAGGCCATAGAGGAGCCGCTCCGCCAGATCGCCGAGAACGCCGGCGTGGATGGCAGTGTCATCATCCAGAAGATCAAGGAGGGCAAGGGTGATTTCGGTTACAACGCCCGTACCGACGAGTTCG
>JBGUGW010000148.1:0-4394 GCA_045111695.1 Candidatus Cryptobacteroides sp.
ACAGCAGGATGAGCAGGCCGAGCTCGAGGGCCTTGTTAGTAGCCATATCCTTGCTGGCGGTCCAATAAATCAATACCATCATCGCTATGTAGTCCAGGATGAAGATCGCCAGCGCCACGCGCTGTACCCAGTGGGGGAAAAGCATTTTGTTCATCTTTCTCTCTTTCTTTTTTGCAAATGTATATAATTGTTTTCATAATGTCAAGTATTATATACATTTTTTCGCTTTATCCCTCAGCTGAAGGGTGAGGGACATCAAGAAAACCGGCACATCCCTCAACTGGAAGGTGAGGGATAAAATGGACTAGGGGAAAAAGAGAAGCTACCAGGCAGTGAAGGGATGGTGGGAGAGGTAGGAGTTGTAGTAGCGGCGGTCGCCGGTGACTTCGGGGCCGAGCCAGGCGGGGCGGTCGAAGGGCTCGTCCGGGGCGCCGAGTTCGATCTCGGCGATGACGAGCCCGGCGTTGGCCCCGCGGAACTCGTCGACCTCCCAGGTGTGAACACCGTCGGTGTTGTGGACCAGATGCCTGGTCTTGTCTATGACGACGGGCTCGGCGAGGGCAAGGAGTTCCTCCGCCTCGCTGGCCGGGATCTCCTTCTCCCACTCGAAACGCGACAGGCCTCCATCGAAAGACGGGCCCTTGATGGTCAGGAAGCCTTGGTCGTCGCGGACCCGAACCCGTACGGTACGTCCGGGCGAAGCACTCAAGTAGCCCTGCATGATGTGCATAGAGCGGAAGACTTCCGGCTTGAAGTCCCCGGTGACGAGGAATTTCCTTTCAATCTCCTGTGCCATGGCGGGATTTGTTTACTACAACACAAATATAAGAGATTTTTCGCGTAAATTAGTGGTATCAAAAAGTACGCACATGAAACGCAGGGATTTCATAAAGACGACGGCGCTGGCCGGACTGGGTGTCGGATTGGCAGGATGCATAAAGGCGGAAGAGGGATCTTTCGCTAAGTCCAAAGTGACAAAGGGAGAAAGGAGGGCGTCAAAGAAAAAAGATGGCAAAGCGCGGATGCACCTGAGCTTTTTCCCGTACGAACTGCAGCTGCAGCATACGTTTACGGTGGCGTCGTATTCGCGTACGACGACGCCGGACGTGCAGGTCGAGATCGAGTACGACGGGTACGTCGGCTACGGCGAAGCATCAATGCCGCCGTACCTGGGGCACACCGTCGAGAGCGTGTGCGCATTCCTGCAGAAAGTGAACCTGGAGCAGTTCAGCGACCCTTTCCAGCTGGAGGATATACTTGCATACGTGGACGGCCTGTCCGAAGGCGACGCACCCGCCAAGGCAGCGATTGACATAGCCCTGCACGACCTTGTCGGCAAGCTCATCGGACAGCCGTGGTGGCGCCTCTGGGGCCTCGACGCGTACAAGGCGCCGAGCACCACATTTACCATCGGCATCGATACGCCGGAGGTTGTGCGCGAGAAAACCCTCGAATGCGCCGACCGCTTCAACATCCTGAAAGTCAAGGTGGGACTTGATTCCGACGAAGAGATGATAAGCACGATACGCTCGGTGACGGACCTGCCGCTGGCGGTCGACGCAAACCAGGGTTGGAAGGACCGTCAGAAGGCCCTGGACGAGATCTTCTGGCTCAAGGAGCAAGGTGTGGTAATGGTGGAGCAGCCGATGGCAGTCGACAGGCTCGACGACATCGCCTGGATCACCGAACGCAGCCCGCTCCCGATCTTCGCCGACGAGAGCATCCAGCGCCTGCGCGACATCCCCGCCATCAAGGGCGCTTTCACGGGCATCAATATCAAACTGATGAAATGTACGGGCATGCGCGAGGCGTGGAAGATGCTCAACTACGCCCGCGCCGAGGGCATGCGCGTGATGATAGGCTGCATGACGGAGACCTCCTGCGCATGCACCGCTGCGGCTCAGCTCTCCCCTGCCGTAGACTTCGCCGACCTCGACGGCAATCTCCTCATCTCCAATGACCGTTTCACGGGAATGACAGTCCGGGACGGCCGGATGGTTCTCCCGGACCGTCCCGGACTGGGACTCATCAAGCTTTAAATCAGGATTCTACCAACAGGAATCTGGCTTTCTTCCAATTGCCGAAACCGAGGTCGGAGACCTTGATCTCGAAGCGCAGCGTGCGCTGCGGGTCCAGCGGGACCTGCAGCAGGGTGACGTACCCCTCAGGGGCGTCACCGAGCATACGCAGGCCTCCGAAGGAGCAGTCGCAGGCCGAAAAGGCCAGGGCGACGGCCTTCTGTGCCAGCGGCTCGTCGTCTTCGTCCACCTGGACGACGCTCTTGAAAGTCTCCATGTTCACCGCTTTGGTAAACTTGACAAGGGCATGTCCCTTCGGCCACTCCCCCGCCTCATGGTGGATGCCGGTATCATAGCCCAGCAGGTCGTCTATGTCGGCAAAGAAATAAAGCATCCCTTCATGCGGCAGGATGCCGTCAGGGTCCAGCGGAGCTATGTCATAGCAGTCCACCTGGCACAAGAATGTCAGCGGACGGCCGTCAAGCAGCGGATACTCCATGTCCGGAGCCATATCGGGATCGCCCCAGAACTTGCTCTCGCAGAAAAGGTTGCGTTTCTTCTCTATCAGATCCAGACGGATGGCCATAAACTATTCGGATTTGGGAGTTAGGAAATGCCGGGCGGACATCCAACTGTAGAACGACTCCAGCCAGCTGCCGTTACGGGTGTTGCGGTCGGGGGTACTGCCACCGCCGCCGAAAAGCCCGCCTGTACCCTCACCGTATACATGCATCTCGGCATCGACTCCCGCCTTCTTCCACTCAAGGAAGAGCGCCAGGCAGCCGGCCGCGACGTTGGGATGGTCGGCATGGACGGCGATAAAGAGCGGAGGGAAGTCAGGCTCAACATAAATGTCTTCAAGCGCCGGGCCGTAGACCGAGACCACGAAAGAAGGGCGCTCCTCGGCCTTGGCGCGGATGAGGGCTGAAAGCTCGACGCCGCCTCCGGCCGAGAAGCCCATCACGCCGACGCGTGCGGGATCGAGACCCCACTCGACGGCATGGCTCCTGACGAGGCGCAGCGCGTTAAGGCAGTCTTCGGCCGCCGCGGCAATGCTCGGGTCCTCGACACCGGGCTGAGGCGTGCCGGGATTGGCATTGGCATGCTCCAGCACGCCGAAGCCCGTGATCTTCGAGAAGTCGCGGGCGGGAGCCGCGACCGGCCTGGGCGCAGCCTGGCCCTGCTGGGCAGCAGGGCGCGGCGCCGCCGGCCTGCGGAACGCAGACATGTCGCGAAGACGATATTTCACGCCGATGGCGGCTATTCCCCTCTCATTCAGCCAGTTGGCCATTTCGATGAAGTCGCTCTCCCACGAAAGCGACATCAGTCCGCCTCCGGGGAAGAGCAGCACGGCGGAACCGTTGGCCTTGTCGGGATCGGCCAGGCTGACGGTCATGGAAGGATGTTTCACCGCGGTATAGTTGTTCACCTCGCCGAAAGGATTGAGCGAGATGTTCTCGTCGCCAGTGGCCTCAGGATGAGGGAGGTCGAAGGTTTCGCGCTTGTTGAAATTGCGTGCGTGAACCGTCCATCCCTTCAAATCTTCCGGGACCTGGCAGTAACGGAATACGCTCTCACCGTTTCCACGGCCGCGGATCTGCCACTCGATCCAGAGGAGGGCCATCTCGGCGAACTGGCCGCCGTTAGGCTCCCTGTAAGTGCCGCCGTGGCCGACGGGAAGGTTGGCAATGGCCACCGGGACCTTGTCGATCTTCTGGAAATCATCGACCGCCTGGGTATAGGCGATATCGGACTCGCCTCCGATGATATAGGCGATGGGAACGGTCAGGCGGTCAAGGGCCGCCTTCTCCACGACGAAGGTCTGCTCGAAGGTGCCGGAATTGAGGGGAACGACGGTGCGAACCCTCTCGTCACCGGCCGTGCCCATGATGATGGCCTGGAGACCGCCGCAGGACTGGCCCATGGCGATGGCGCAGGAGGGATTGACCACACCATAGTATTCGCTGGACGGGTCGGTGTTCTGGGCCTCGAACCAGTCAAGCTTGGCAAGGATCTCCAAAGCGTCGGCCGACTGGGAAGGATCGCTGGCTGGAGCAGCCATGGCGGGAGCGCCCTGCGGGGGCCTCTGCTGCGCCTGCGGCCTTTCCCCTGCGGGAGGGGTCGTCACGGGTACGGGACGGCCTCCCGTAATCCTTGGCTGGTTTTCACGCCAGACACCATTGGATATGATGACATACCCGTGGGATGCTATTTCTGTAAGGAAACCGTAGAACCCCGTGGAGCTGTGGGCGCAGCCTCCGTTGCCGAATAGGATGACCGGCAAAGGGCCTTCGACGGAAGCTGCGGATGTGAGGTCTTCAGGGCGGAAGATGGAGTAGCCCGGAAGCGCGTCGTCTTCGACGATGACGGCCTTGT
>JBGUGW010000149.1:0-4152 GCA_045111695.1 Candidatus Cryptobacteroides sp.
CCGCACCGCCGGCGCAGGGACCGAAAATGCCGCTGATCTGGGGCACGACGCCGGAGGCCAGGATGTTCCGTTCGAAAATCTCGCCGAAACCGGCCAGGGAGTCGATGCCTTCCTGGATGCGGGCTCCGCCGGAGTCGTTAAGTCCGATGCACGGGGCCCCGTTGCGGACGGCGAGATCCATGACCTTGCAGATCTTCTCCGACATGGTCTTGGAGAGGGAACCTCCCGAAACGGTAAAGTCCTGTGCGAAAACGTATACCAGACGGCCGTCAACCGTGCCCTGCCCGGTCACGACTCCGTCGCCGTCAAAGTGCTGGGCGTCCATGCCGAAGTTGGTGCAGCGGTGCTGGACGAACATGTCGAATTCCTCGAAACTGCCCGCGTCGAGAAGGAGCTCTAGACGCTCCCTTGCGGTGAGTTTGCCTTTCCGGTGCTGGGCGTCGATGCGCTCCTGACCGCCACCGAGCCGGGCGGAAGCCCTGCGCTCTACGAGTTCATTGATCCTATTCTGCTGTATGTTCATATGGTATGAATTACTTATATTCCTTCAAATATATAAAAAAAACCTTGAAGTGGCAAGGTGCAAATACGAAAAGAGACATCCTGATTGCAGGATGTCTCTTTTTTGATACTATTTGAACCGGATGGAGGAAGATTACTCCTCCGCGGGCTTCATGGTCGTATAGACGTTGGTGACGTCCTCGTCGTCCTCGAGAAGGTTCGTGAGCTTTTCGAGGGTAGCCCTCTGCTCGGGAGTGACGTCCTTGAGGTCGACGTTGGGGATGCGCTCGAAGCCTCCGGAAATGAGGTCGTAACCGTTCTCCTCGATGAACTTCTGGATGGCTCCGTAGGCGGTGTAGTCGCCGTAGATGCTGATCTCGACGGTGACGTTCTCGTCCTCGTCCTCGACCTCCTGCTTGAATACTTCCTCTGCGCCGTAGTCGATGAGCTCAAGCTCAAGCTCCTCGATATCGACGGGTTTGGCGGGATCTTCCTTGATGCGGAAAACGCACTTGTGGTCGAACATGAAGCTGACAGAACCGGTGGTGCCGAGCGAGCCGCCGCATTTGTTGAAGTAGCTGCGGACGTTGGCCACGGTACGGGTGTTGTTGTCAGTAGCGGCCTCCACCAGATAGGCGATGCCGTGAGGGCCGTAGCCTTCGTAGACGAGCTCCTTGAAGTCGCCCAGTGTCTTGTCCGTCGCCTTCTTGATGGCGCGCTCGATATTCTCCTTGGGCATCTGCTCGGAACGTGCCTCGGCCAGCAGGGCGCGGAGGCGCGGGTTGCCGGTCACGTCGGGACCGCCGTTCTTGACGGCGATGGTGATCTCCTTGCCAAGCTTGGTGAAGACGCGGGCCATGTGCCCCCATCTCTTCATCTTCCTTTCCTTGCGGAACTCAAACGCTCTTCCCATGGTTCAGACTATTTGGATTCGATTCTGGAAATATACTTGTCGATGTCGTAACCCTCGATGGACTGGATGTAGTTGTCCTTGATTTTCTTGTAGCAGGCGAGGGCCTTGTCGTCGTCGCCGAGCTCCTCGTATGCGACACCGGCCTTGAGCAGGTAAGCTGCGGAATAGACGTTGTCGGATAGGTCGGCGGCCTTCTCGAAGTAGCTGATGGCGGAATTGTAGTCCTCAAGTCCGGCATAGGCGTCGCCGATGCAGGCGAGGGCGCGGGCGGAGAGGATGTGGTCCTTGCCCTTGTATTTCTTAAGATCCTTGATAGCCTCCTCGAAGTTGCCGAGCTGGAGCTCGCAGACACCGGAGTAGAAGTAGATGTCCTTGCCTCCCTTGGTGCCGTACTCGTCGAGGATGTCCTTGAATCCGAGGATGTTGCCGTCCCCGTTGAGGGCGAGGTCATACTCGCCTGCGGCGAAAGCGGCCTCGGCGGGGAACTTCTGCTCCATGGCCTCCGCCTGCTTGGGCTTGAGTATCCACTGGTTGTATGCGAGAATGCCGAATCCGATCACGAGGATGGCGATGATGATACCGTAGATGAGGTTCTTGTTCTCGTTGAAGAACTGCTCGGTCTTCGATACGGTCTCGTTGATTTTCTCCTGCTGGAGAGCTTCCTTCTGTTTAAGGTTTTCCTTTGCCATATTAGTTATATTATATTATCTGTTGGATGCTGTTTTCACCAATCGGGCGAAACAGAACGCAAAAATAGAAAAAAATGATAACTTTGCAAAGAACAACGCCGATTTATGCCCGTACTCAAGAAAATAGTGGTCCAGGATTTCAGGAACATAGCCCTTCAGGAGCTGTCCTTTTCTCCTAACATCAACTGTATCTCCGGCAACAACGGAGAGGGCAAGACCAACCTCATCGACGCGATCTATTATCTCTCCATGACAAAGAGCGCGCTGGGCGCGTCCGACCGCTTCAATTTCAGGTACGGCACGGACGCTTTCGCCATCGCGGGGTCATACCAGATGCCCAACGGGCTGGAGTCGCGCTTCTCCGTCTCCGTCAGCTCCGACGGCGAGAAGAAGGTCAAGCGTGACGACAAGCCTTACAAGCGCGTGTCCGAGCATGTCGGCGTACTTCCCATCGTACTCGTCTCGCCTTCAGACATTTCCATGGTCAGCGAATCGGGCGAGGAGCGCCGCCGCTTCATGAACGCGGTCCTCTCCCAGATGGACCACGCCTATCTCGACAACGTCCAGCAGTACAACCGCTATCTCCTGCAGCGCAACCGCCTGCTCAAGTCTCCCGACCCTGATCCGGACCTCATGGACGCGTTCGATGTGCGCCTCTCGGCCCTGGCCGCTCCCATAGCCGCGGGCCGCAGGGACCTCGCCGAGTCTCTGGCCCCTGTGGTCCAGGCATACTACACGGAACTCTCCGGAGGCAGGGAGGAGGTCGGCATCGAGTACCGTACTGATGCCGACAGGGGAGAGCTGGCCGCCCAGCTCAGGGCCTGCCGCGACCGCGACCGGGCCCTGAAGTATACGAGCGTCGGCGTCCAGCGCGACGATTTCCTCTTCACGATGAACGGCTATCCCATCCGCAAATGCGGGTCGCAGGGCCAGCAGAAGTCATTCCTCGTATCCCTCAAGTTCGCCCAGTACGAGATCATGAAGGAGTCGTACGGCTTCGCTCCCATCCTCCTTCTCGACGACCTGTTCGACAAGCTGGACATGAACCGCGTGTCCAACCTTCTCTCGATGGTGGCCGGCGCTGATTTCGGCCAGATTTTCCTGTCCGACAGCAACAAGGTCCGCCTCGCGGGCATCGTGGACGCCCTGACTGAGGACCGCAGCTACTTCGAGACGGTTGACGGCACTTTCACCAGGATGGAGGAATAGCATGCAGAAGAAGAGTCCGGTACGCATCACCCGCAAGCGGGCCATGTCGATGGAAGAGCTTATCCCCATGTATATCAAGTCCATGAAGCTCTCCACCGGCCTTAACACCCACCGCATATTCGCCGCATGGGACGAGGCGTCCGGGGCGGCTCAGTACACCTTGAAACGCTTTTTTCGCGACGGTAAGCTGTACATCACCCTCAGCTCCTCCGTCGTGCGCAACCACCTTTCCTTCCAGAACGCAGAACTGGTGGAGAGGATCAACCAGATACTGTCCAGGGACGAGCTCTTCGTCAGGGACGATCCCCGTGTATCCTTTGTCCGCGAACTCATTCTGAAATAAGCCATGAAAATAGTCATCGACCGCATGATCCCGTTCGTCGAGGGCGTCTTCGAGCCCTACGCCGACGTAGTCTATCTCAAGGGCGAGGACATCAGCCACGACGACATCGTGGACGCCGACGCGCTGGTGATCCGTACCAGGACCCGCTGCAGCGCGGACATGCTGTCCGGCACGGCGGTGCGCGTCATCGCGACGGCGGCCATCAGCACCGACAATATAGACATGGAGTACTGCCGTGAGCACGGAGTATTCGTCAGCAATGCTTCGGGCAGCAATGCCGGAGGCGTCATGAACTATGTCCTTTCGGCCCTGTACGGTGTCGCTTCACGCAAATCAATCAAGATCGAGGGAACCACTTTCGGCGTCATCGGTGCAGGAAGCGTCGGCAGCCGCGTCGTTGGATGCGCCAAGGAACTGGGATTCAAGGTCTTGATATACGATCCCCCGCGCGCGGAGGCCGAGGGACAGTTCGATTTCTGCTCCCTCGATTACCTGCT
>JBGUGW010000150.1:0-6162 GCA_045111695.1 Candidatus Cryptobacteroides sp.
CCCATCGTATGCCACACAGATGCTCCCGGCCTTCTTCGCCAGTACCTTGTTGGTGAGCCCTGCGAAGCCGTTCTGCTCCTGGATGAGGGCGGGGACACCTTTGCGCGTGGCCACACGGAGCAGGGGAGCGCTGGCATATCCGCCCACGCCTATGGCGACCTCCGGCTTGAACTCGTCGATGACCCTGCCCGCTTTGCGGAGGCTCTGGAGGAGTTTGAACGGCACCTTGACGTCGTTCTTGATATTGTTCCAGTTGAGCTGGCGCTGCAGGCCCAGTATAGGAAGCCCGATGATGGTATATCCCGCTGCCGGGACCTTCTCCATCTCCATCTTGCCCTCGGCGCCGACGAAAAGGATCTCGGTGTCGGGGTTCAGTTCCTTGAGCTTGTCCGCGATGGAGATGGCCGGGAAGATGTGACCTCCCGTGCCGCCTCCGCTGATGATTGCGCGCAATGGTCTGTATTCCATATCCTTATATATCCGATTCAAATTCGTCCAATATATCGAGCTCGCCCTGGATGCCCTCGTGGGTTATCTTGAGCGGCTCGGCCTTCCTCGTCTCCCTGTCGATCTTCTTCGACGCCTCGCGGCTGATCGACAGGATCACGCCGAAAGCTATGCAGAACACGATGAACGACGATGATCCGTAACTTATAAGCGGCAGCGTCTGGCCCGTAAGCGGGCCGATTCCGGCATTGATGAGCATGTGCATCATGGCCTGGCCGCTGATGAGCAGGATCAGGCCCGCGACCGTGATCTTGCCGAAATTGTCCTTGCAGTTGCGAACTATCACCGATGCCCGTGCCAGCAGGCTGACATACAGGATGATGACTATAAGCGCTCCGATGAGTCCGTATTCTTCCACGATGAAGCTGAACATGTAGTCCTCGTACATGACGGGGACTACGTATCGCTGCGTGCTCTGTCCGGCTCCCTTGCCCAGCAGGCCGCCTTCCTTGATGGCGATCTTGGCGCTGTAGGGCTGGCGCAGCTTGTCCAGGGCCTCGTAATAATCCGCCGACTTCGGCTTCGCATTGCGGAAATCCTCAAGCGCGTCCCCGCTGCCCTGCAGGCGGCTCACCCAGGTCTCAATGCGGGTGCCCTCGAGCATCCTGCCGTCGGTGACCTTGTTTATCAGGAGTATGCCCGCGACTATAGCGACGAGGGCGAAAGCGGGAGCGATAAGCTCCTTCATGCTGAGCCCTCCTACCAGGATGGTCATGAACATGATCAATCCGATGAATGCGGCGCTGGATCCGCTTCCGAGGGCCACGCATCCCATCACGAAGAACATCGGTGCGTATATGTAGACTATCTTCTGCCAGCTGGGCTTTCCAAGCCAGTGGAAATGCGGCAGCTTCGAGAGCATGTTCGCGATGCGGAACTCCTTCTTCTGGAAGGCGTCGACGGCCCAGGCCAGGTACATGACCATGGCCACCTTGATGACTTCGTAGATATGCAGCTGGAGGCCGCCTATCTTGATGACGCGCCATGCGCCGTTGATCTGGCCCGCCTTGAAGAACGGCAGGCTGTCGAAATGCGTCACCACAACGAGCAGCAGCAGCGCCGACACCGGGAATCCCAGCTGCGCCAGCACGCGGTATCCCTTGACTCCTATGAAGTTGTAACAGACCAGCAGGAGGACTATGCCGAACAGTATGACCTTGATGAGGTCAACCATCACGTCCACGCGCGTCTGCGTACCGCTCATCACCTCCTTTGTAGTGGAGGTGGACGAGAAGATGCAGACGGCTGAGCACATGATCAGCGTCAGCACGATCATCCAGACGACCTTGTCACCCTTGAGGCCGTCGAAGAAATTCCATATCCTGCTTTTCTGCGCCATTTCTGATGGTTTACAGGTTTCTTACCGCCGCCTTGAACTGCTCTCCGCGGTCTTCGTAGCAGCTGAAGAGGTCGAAGCTCGCGCAGCAGGGGCTCAGCAGCACCACGTCCCCGGGGGACGCGAAACGGCTGGCGGCCTTGACAGCTGCCTCGGCCGAGGCGGTGTCGGTAATGTTTTCGGCCCCGACGATTTCCTCGAAGGCCGCGTGTATCTTGGTGTTGTCCACTCCGAGGCAGACTATAGCCTTTACTTTCTCCTTGGCGAGATCCATCAGCACCGAGTAGTCGTTGCCCTTGTCCTTGCCGCCCACGATCCAGACGACAGGTTTGGTCTGGCACTCGAGCGCGTACCATGCCGAGTCGACGTTGGTGGCCTTGGAGTCGTTGATGTAGAGCACGTCCTTGATGCTCAAAACCGGCTCCAGGCGGTGTTCGATGGGCTCGAAAGTGGCGAGGCTGCCGCGTATGGTGTCATCGTCTATGTCCACGGCCTTGGCGGCGAGCGCCGCAGCCATGGAATTGTATATGTTGTGCTTGCCGCCGAGGGCGAGTTCCTTCAGGTAGATCTCGCTCTCCGACTCCTCGTACTTGACGATGATCTTCTCTCCTTCCAGGTAGGCTCCCTGGTCCACCTTTCCGTTCTGGGTGAAGGGAAGCATCTTGGCCTGGATGATGATCTTGTTGAGGTGGTCGATGGTGATGGCGTCGTCGGAGTCGAAGATGAAGCAGTCCTCGGGACGGAGGTTGCGCGTGATGCGGAACTTCGCCTTGACGTACTCCTCCATGTTGTAGTTGTAGCGGTCGAGGTGGTCCGGGGTGATGTTGGTGATGATGGCGATGTCGGGCCTGAAATCATACACGTTGTCCAGCTGGAAACTGCTGATCTCCAGGACATAATAGTCGAAATGCTCCGTCGCCACCTGGAAGGCGTAGCTCTTGCCGATGTTGCCTCCGAGACCCACGTTCAGGCCCGCCTGCTGCAGAAGGTAGTAGATGAGCGAGGTCGTGGTGGTCTTGCCGTTCGAGCCGGTGATGCAGATCTTCTTGGCGGTGTCGTAGCGGCCTGCGAACTCGATCTCCGAGAGGATGGGGGTGCCCTGCTGCATCAGCTTCTGCACCATGGGGGCGGCGGTAGGTATGCCGGGGCTCTTCACCACCTCGTCGGCGTTGAGGATGAGCTCTTCGCTGTGCTGTCCCTCCTCGAAGGGGATCTTCCATTCCCTCAGGGTATCTGCATAATGGTCCGCGATCTTCCCCTTGTCCGAGAGGAAGACGTCGAATCCTTTTACTTTGGCGAGCACTGCGGCTCCGACTCCGCTTTCAGCTCCGCCCAATACTACAATCCTTGACATATATCCTATTGTTCTTTTTATCTAACCTTAAGCAACGCCAGCGTCGCGATGGCGAGTATGATCTCCACGAACCAGAAACGGGCTACGATCTTGGCCTCGGGCAGCGCGCGCGTTGGTTTCTGGATCAGCGCGGGGATGCCTTCCTTCTGGAAATGGTGGTGCAGCGGGGTCATCTTGAACACCCTGCGGCCCTCGCCGTATTTCTTCTTGGTCTTCTTGAAATATGCTCTCTGAATGATGACCGACAGGCTCTCCACGAGGAAAATTCCGCACAGGATGGGCAGCAACAGTTCCTTGCGGATGAGCACGGCGCTCACGCCGATGATGCCTCCAAGAGTAAGGCTTCCGGTATCGCCCATGAACACCTGGGCGGGGTAGCAGTTGTACCACAGGAAGCCCACTAGCGCACCTACGAACGCGGCCATGAAGACCGCAACCTCTCCCGATCCGGGGATGAACATGATGTTCAGGTAGTCGGCGTTGAGGACGTTGCCGCCAAGCCAGGCGAGCACGCCGATCACGACGCCGACGATGGCGGAAGTGCCTGCGGCCAGGCCGTCCATGCCGTCAGTCAGGTTGGTGCCGTTGGAGCATGCCAGGATCACGAAGATGATCAGTACCAGGTAGATGCCCCAGGTGCAGTACACTCCGAACTGGCCCTTGAAAGGTGACAGCCAGGAGTAGTCGAATTCGTTGGCCTTGAAGAACGGTATGGTGGTCACGAGATTGTCGGTGGGGATGGACGGGCTGACGCAAACGATCAGGGCGATGGCGAATGCGAGTCCGAAGAGCAGGAGCATCTTCATCCTCTCGCTGAGGCCTTCCTTGTTGTGTTTGAAAACCTTGATGTAGTCGTCCGCGAAGCCCACGCCGCCGCACCACAGAGTGGTGAGGAGCAGGAGCTGGGTGTAGATGTTGGTCAGGTCGGCCACTAAGAGGACGCCGACCAGCGTGGCGACTATGATGATGACTCCACCCATGGTGGGGGTGCCTTTCTTCTGCATCTGGCCCTCGAGGCCGAGGTCGCGGATGGTCTCGCCGATCTGCCGGCGCTGGAGCCAGCGGATGATCGGCTCTCCGGCGAAGAAGGCGAAGAGCATGCTGAAGACATTGGCCAGCATGGCCCTGAAGGACAGGTAGCCCATCAGGCCCTGTCCGGGAATGTCATAGTCTTTGAGCGCTTCAAAAAGATGATAGAGCATTGCAGGTTTATGGTTCTAGGCTTTTACGTTTGCAAATATCTCCTCGACGATCTCCTTCTCGTCGAAGTGGCGTTTCTCTTTTCCGATTATCTGGTATGTCTCGTGGCCCTTGCCGGCGAGCAGTATCGTGGCGCCTTCATCGGCGGTCAGTATGGCCGTACGGATGGCCTCCTTGCGGTCGGCGATGAAGATGGCCTTGGCTTCACCGTTGGGGGAGAATCCCTTGCGGATGTCCTCCATGATGTCCTCGGTGCGCTCGGTGCGGCTGTTGTCCGAAGTTACGATGATGCGGTCGGAGAATTCCTCCGCAACCTTGGCCATTTCGGGACGCTTGGTCTTGTCGCGGTCTCCGCCACAGCCGAACAGGCAGATGAGCTGTTTCTCGGGCGCGATGTCCCTGAGGGTCTTGAGGACGTTCTCCATGGCGTCCGGGGTATGGGCGTAGTCGATGATGGCCGAGATGCCGCGCGGACCGCGGATGTTCTCGAGGCGGCCTTTGGCGGACTCGAGGCGACTGAGCGACAGCAGGGCTTCCTCCTGCGTCGCGCCCACCGCCAGCGCCGCCGAGTAGATGGCGAGCAGGTTGTAGGCGTTGTGCTGGCCGATGAGGCGGGTCCAGACCTCCACTCCGTCGATCTTGAGCATCATGCCCTCGAAGCTCTCCTCCATGATGCGGCAGGTGTGGTCAGCCATGCTCCTGCAGGAGTAGGTGACTACCTTGGCCGCGGTGTTCTGTACCATCACCATGCCGTTGCGGTCGTCGATGTTGGTTATGGCGGTGGCGTCTGCCGGCAGTCCGTCGAAGAATAGTTTCTTGCAGCGAAGGTACTCGGCGAAGGTGCCGTGATAGTCGAGGTGGTCGTGGGTGAGGTTGGAGAATATGCCGACCTTGAACTTCAGTCCCGCCACGCGGTCTTGCTCGATGCCGATGGAGCTGACTTCCATGAAGCAGTACTCACAGCCGGCATCTGCCATTCGGCTCATCAGGGAGTTGATGGTGATGGGGTCTGAAGTGGTGTTGTCGGTCTCGAGGCGTTCGGTGCCGACGTAGTTGGCGATGGTCGAGAGCAGGCCGCAGTTGTAGCCGAGGCCCATGAAGAGGTGGTACAGGAGGGTGACGGTCGTGGTCTTGCCGTTGGTGCCGGTGATGCCCACGAGCTGTAGCTTCTCAGACGGATGGCCATAGAAGTTGGCGGCGCAGAGGGCGAGGCCCTTGCGGTCGGCGGAGACGACCGCCGCCGCGCCCGCCCCTATGGCCGCGTCTATGTATTTGTGGCCGTCCGTAGCGAAGCCCTTGACGGCCACGAACAGCGCGCCGGGCTCCACCTTGCGCGAGTCGCTGCAGATTGAGACGACCTGGGTCCCGGGCTCTCCGCAGACTATCTCCGCGCCAGTATTCCTGATGATGTCTTCAAGTCTCATTTCAAGGTGATCTTTACTGTGCCGCCTTTTGTAGCGGCCGTTCCGGCCTTCGGGGACTGGGTGGCGACATGGCCCGTTCCCGTGTATTCACATTTCATCCCGCTGTTCTCGATGGCGTACAGCGCGTCCCTAAGGCCGAGTCCCGACAGGTCGGGAACGACAGGGGAGTCAAGCGTCTGGGCGAGCATCTCTCCCGCAGGCATGGGCGGTACGCCCGACTTGGGCTCGAGCGTCTCCATCCAGACGGGATCCATCGACCAGATGCCGTCCACGATGTCGCGGGCAGCCAGGGCGGGGAGCGTTCCTCCGTAAAAACTCTCGCCGCTGAGGACCGAGTAGAT
>JBGUGW010000151.1:0-10649 GCA_045111695.1 Candidatus Cryptobacteroides sp.
GGCCTGTGGATACTCATGAGCTGGGTGCCCGCGGCCGTCGCGGCCCTGGCCGTCGTATTCGTGTTCTTCTATCCTCTCACCAAGTCGCGCATGGAGAAGATCCAGGAAGAACTGGCAGTCAAACGCAATCTGAAGTAAACTATAACATACAGATTCATTTAACATTAACAATACTCTAACTATTAACTTAACCCGAAAATGATGAAAAGGAGAAAATTATCTCTTGTGTTCGGACTCATGGCGCTCTTGCTCCTGATGCCCGGGCACTCTTTCGCCCAGAACCTTCGCGTAGAAGGCAAGGTCCTGGATGAGCTGGGAGAAGGATTGATCGGAGCCGGAGTGGTCATACAAGGGACCAGGACCGGAACGATCACAGACATGGACGGTAACTTCGTGCTCCCGTCCGTTCCCAGTGGGGCCACGCTCGAGATCTCTTGCGTAGGTTACACTACGCTGGTGATCCAGGTTACCGGGCAGACCATTACCGTCACGATGGAGCCTGATACGAGTGCGCTCGAAGAGGCTGTGGTCATTGCGTACGGCCAGCAGAAGAAAGTTACCATCACCGGTGCAGTTTCCGCCGTAAGCGGCGAAGGACTTCTCAAGTCTCCTGTTGCCAACGTCGCCAACGCCCTTCAGGGAAACCTCCCCGGCGTTTCCGCCGTCCAGGCTTCAGGTATGCCTGGCGCTGATGAACCTGTCATCCGCATCCGTGGTGTCGGCTCCCTGAACAGCGCCGAGCCTCTGGTGCTGGTCGACGGTGTCGAGCGTTCGTTCTCGCAGCTGGATGCCAACGAGATTGAAAGCATTTCCGTCCTCAAGGACGCTTCTGCTACCGCAGTGTTCGGTGTGCGCGGCGCCAACGGCGTCATCCTCGTCACCACCAAGCGCGGTACCGCGGGAAAGGCTTCGGTCACCGCTTCCGCCAGCGCTGCCGTCCAGACGATATCCAAGTTTGTCGAGTTCGCGGACTCTTATACCTATGGCCAGATGTGGAACTACACTGCCATCACCGATGCGCTTCCCATGAGCCAGTGGCCCGGTTCCCGAGTCATCTCCGACTACACCCCGTACGCCGATTACGGCATCCGTTTCAACCAGGAAGTCATGGAGCATTTCCGCACCGGCGATATGCCGCGCACGTTCCCGAACATGAACTGGATCGATTATATCATGAACGATTCCGCATGGCAGGAGCAGGCCAACGTCAACGTCAACGGAGGTACCGAGAGAGTGCGTTATTTCGTCTCCGCCGGTTTCCTGAACCAGGACTCCCTGTTCAAGACTTTCTCGGACAACAAGAACGAGACCTTTGATTTCCAGCGCCTTAACTACCGCGCCAATCTCGATATCGACGTCTCCAAGCGCAGCCAGCTGTCCCTCACCCTCGGCGGACGCATGCAGGACCGCAACACCATGGGTGGTGGTCCCGTAGATAATGCGGAAGGTTTCCTCTTCCGTTACCTGCAGGGTGCTACGCCTTATGCCGGAAGCGGTATCGATCCAGCAGGCCGCCATATAGTTTCGGACGCGAACATCGTCGGTCCCTTTGACCGCGATGCCCTCTCGAACTATTACGGTCTCGGATATGCCAACACGAGTACCAATGTACTCAACTTCGATATCCAGTACAAGCTGGACCTGGGCTTCATCACCCAGGGCCTGGATTTCAAGGTCAAGGCTTCCTACAACTCCGAATATACCGCCCGCAAGAACCGCCAGAACGGTTTTGGTACGGGTGTCACCTATGTCGCAACCATCGTCGATGGTGAGGAAGTCCTCCGCAAGGAGAATATCACCTGGCCCATTCCCTACAGCGAAAGCAAGTGGGGCAGCCGCAACTGGTACACCGAAGCGAGCTTCGACTATGCCCGCAAGTTCGGTGAGCATAACATAGGCGCCCTCCTCCTCTACAACCAGAGCAAGACTTATTATCCCTGGGATTCGGACGGCAGTATCTATCAGTCCATCCCCAAGGGCTATGTCGGTCTCGTCGGCCGTATCACCTACGACTATGCCACCAAGTACATGCTCGACTTCAATATCGGTTACAACGGATCCGAGAACTTCGCCCCCGGCAAGCGCTACGGTACCTTCCCGTCCATCTCCGTGGGCTGGATCCCGTCCAGCGAGAAGTGGTGGGAGCCCGTCAAGAAGTATATCGGTTACCTGAAACTCCGTGGCTCATGGGGCCTGGTAGGTAACGACAACACCAATGGTGCGCGCTTCCTCTATCTCCCCGGAGCATGGCAGTTCTATACCGGTGCCACGACGGTCAATCCCCAGAAGCGAGGCACCAACTTCGGTACCAGCGGTGACTGGCTGCAGGCCGTCAAGGAGCTTACTTCCGGCAATCCCAACGTTACCTGGGAGACCGCCAGCAAGGTCAATCTCGGTCTCGATGCGGCATTCCTCAAGGACCGTCTCCATGCCTATGTCGACTTCTTCTGGGAGGACCGCCAGCACATCCTCGTTTCCAATGCATCGACGCTTCCCGCAGTCACTTCGCTGCCCTCCAGCTATGTGAACGAAGGCCGTGTCAAGAACCATGGTTATGAGATCACCCTCAACTGGGAAGACAGGATCGGCGAGGTCCGCTATTCCATCTCCCCAAGCTACTCGTTCGCCCGCAACACCGTCATCGAGATGCTGGAGGTCGAGCCCATGTACGAATACCTGAAGCATACCGGTCTCCCGGTCGGCCAGCGCTTCGGCTACGAACTCTTCGAGTTCTATCAGCCTGGCACTGAGGAGCGTTATAAGGCTGCATACGGTGTCGACATGCCTGACCAGAATATCGCCCTCAAGTATGGCGACTGCGTATTTGTTGACCTGAACGGCGACGGTATCGTCGACCAGAACGACCAGAAACCGCTTGGCTACACTGACAATCCGGAGATCACTTATTCCCTGAACACCTCTCTCCACTGGAAGGGTCTCGACTTCTCCATGCTGTGGACGGGCGCCGACCATGTGAGCCGTGCCCTCAACGGATATTTCCGCGATCAGTTCGGTTCCACCAACACCTCCGCCCTCACGCAGTGGGTTGCCGACAACTCCTGGACGGAAGACAATCCCGACGCCATCCTGCCCCGTATCTCATTCACCAACAGGGTCCACAACAACCGTGACTCAAGGGCCTGGATGATCGACTCCAAGTATGTCCGTCTCAAGAACGTGGAGCTTGGCTATACGTTCAACAAACCCAAGTCGATGCCGTTCTTCAACTACATCCGAGTGTATCTCTCCGGACAGAACCTCCTCACCTTCGCGAGGTTCGACGGCAACGACCCCGAAGCTCCCGGTCAGGGACTTGACTTCGGCGTGCGCTATCCTATGACCCGTGTCATGAACATCGGTGCTCAGATTAACTTCTAATGCAAAGACGAATATGAAAAAGATACTGAACAAAATAGTGTTTGCGGGGATCCTTTCCTCCATCATCCTTCCGTCTTGCGTGGACCGTTTCGCTATCGGTGATGCTTTCCTCGAGAAGGCTCCCGGCGTCGACATCAACATCGACACGGTGTTCTCGAGTGCAGAGTATACCCGCAACTTCCTCTGGAGTGCATATGGCCAGCTCTACTGCACCTACACTTCCGGAAACATGATGAACGGCGCGCCCATCGACGTGCTCTCAGACTCATATCACTGCTACGTGTCCTGGGGAGGCCCCAAGCAGAGCTACTATCCCGGACTTCTGACTGAGGATGCCCAGGATACCGAGGACGGTAATTTCCAGGGCAAGTTCTCCTATTCGACAAAGTCAGGCCTTGACTCCGATGCAGGCGGCCGCGTGTCCATCTATGAGACCGTCCGCAAATGCTGGCAGTTGATCGAGAATATTGACAGAGTGCCTGACATGTCCGACTCCGAGAAGAGCCGCCTGCGCGGCGAGGCCTATACCATCATGGCCAGCCGTTATTTCGACGCTTTCCGCAACTTCGGAGGCCTCTGTCTCGCGAGGAAGGCCTATGGCGTGGGAGAGCAGTTCACTGGCGGCCGCGCTACGGCCATGGAGACCGTGGAGTTCATCGACTCCCTGATCGTCTGCGCCATCAACGAGCCCGGTTACATTTGGAACGTTCCCGATGCCGACATCAACCAGTGGTCCGGACGCCTCACCCGCGCTTCCGCGCGCGCACTCCGTGCAAAGGTGTGGATGTTCGCCGCTTCACCGCTGTTCAACAACGCACAGCCTTACATGGAGTACACCCCTGACAAGGTCACTGAGTTCACGAACATCGAGCATGTATGGTTCGGCAAGGAGGATCCTTCCCTCTGGAACCGCTGCCTGCAGTATTGCAACGACTTCTTCGACGACAATGCTAAGAACGGCAACTATTATCAGCTGATCCAGCCTGCGTCACAGGATGAAGCCGGATACCGTACGGCCTACCGCAGGGCCTACCGCTATCGCAACGATGCTTCCCATCACGAGAAGCTGTTCGACGCCCATCCGACCAAGACGCTGTCTGATGGCGGCTGGGGCTGGGGCTGGCGTGGCTTCGCCCTTGACTGCTACCGTCAGGGCGGCGCAGTCCCCACCAACGAGTTGATGGAGTGCTTCGGCATGCAGGACGGCCGTGTCTTCCCTTATACGGACATCTACGGCGCCGGCAAGAACCCCAATGGCATCGACATCTTCGCGGACCGCGATCCCCGTCTCTACGAGACCATGATGGTCCCGAGGCATGACGTTCCCTCCGGATTCGGCTTCAACGGCCAGAATTATACCGACTCATGGGTCATGGGACTCATGGACAAGGACAGCAAATTCAACAATGCGGATGATATCGCATCCGGCTACTGCAAGTATAAATGGTTGCTCGACTATTACGGCGACGCCCAGATGGACGACGAGTACATCGGCGTGGCCTACATCCGTCTGGCCGAGATGTATCTCATCCGTGCTGAAGCCAAGGCTGAAACCGGTGACCTCCAGGGCGCGCTTGACGACCTCCATGTCGTCCGCAGCCGTGTCGGCCTCGGCCGCCTTGAGGACAAGAACCCCGGCCTCAACCTGAAGACCAACAAGGCTAACCTCATCGAGGAGATCCTCCGCGAGCGCAACTGCGAGATCGGCGCCGAGTGCGGTGACCGCCTCTATGACATGGTCCGCCGCAAGCGCCAGGATCTCTTCACCAAGCCGCTCCATGAGATCAGGATCTATCGTCTTGACGAGAACGGCAACCGCATGGATGGTGATGACCTGAGGTGGGATCCTTCCACACCTTGGCCTAAGTTCGAATACGAGAAGCCGCAGATCGTCAACGGCGCCCGTCGCTGGTGGGATCCCGGTTTCTGGACCAACAAGTGGTATCTCGACCCGGTTTCCCGTATCGAGGTCCAGAAGAAGTATGGTCTGACTCAGAATCCTGGTTGGTAATCAATAGAAACTTTTACGATTATGAAACTACGTAATATACTTATATACAGCCTATTGGGATTCTGCGCAGTTCCTGTGACAGCCAACGCTCAAGTCGTGCTGGGTGACAAGAAGTCACAGACGGTGGATTTGGGCTATGGCGTCGAGAGTTCGGAATTCCTTACCACCGCGGCGACCTATACCATCACCGCGGAGGAGCTCAGACGGACCTCTGCAATCAGCCTTGCAGATGCTCTTTATGGCAAGCTGCTCGGCCTGACCGCCCTCCAGAACACCGGTTTCAAGGGAGAAGAGGGCAGGGGAGCCTCATTCAATATCCGTGGCGCCCAGACCACCGGCGAGAGGGACATCCTCATCCTTGTTGACGGCGTGGAGCGTCCCATCGACCGTCTTTCGGTCGAGGAAGTCGAGAGCGTGACCGTCCTCAGGGACGCTGCCGCCGTCGCCCTGTACGGCCATGAAGGCATCAACGGCGTGCTTCTCGTCAAGACCAAGCGCGGCGAGGCCGACAGTGGTTTCCACTTCAAGGCCGGCGCCTCCCGCAAGGTCCAGTTCGACCCCGAGATGGCCGACATGGTCAGCGCTTACGACTATGCCAACGCCCTGAACATCGCCCGCATGAACGACGGCAGCGCGGTCGCCTACACCGAGGCCGAACTGCAGAAGTTCAAGGACGGCAGCGATCCTTTCGTCTATCCCAACGTCAACTGGAAGGACGAGGTCTTCAAGAATACCGCCAACGAGACGAACGCTTTCATCTCCATGTACGGAGGTTCTGACAATGTCGAGTACTACTCACAGCTCGACTATACAGACGCCCGCGGACTCTACAAGTATCCCGACCAGGGCGACTGGACCTCGCAGCTCAAGTACTCCAAGGCCAATATCCGCACCAACGTTGACTTCCAGGTCACGAAGAGCACCAGGGTCAAGACCGACATCCTCGCCATCTTCATGGAGACCAACGGTGTCCCGAACCTGAGCTCCAACGATGCCTGGTGGCATCTGTACAAGGTTCCTGCACTGGCGTTCCCCATCAAGACCCAGGGCGGAGTCTGGGGCGGCAGTCAGACCTACGGAGACTTCAACCTTGTGGCCAAGGCCCAGGGAACGGGCTTCACCAAGACCCACCAGCGCCAGATCTGGGCTGACATCACCCTCGAGCAGGACCTCGACTTCATCATGGAAGGCCTGAAGTTCTATGCCGGCGGTTCCTATGACAACTCTTCCAACACCATTGAGAACCGCACGAAGGGCTACCAGTACGGCTGGAACTACTATTCCAACGGCGCCATGCAGGAGGCCGTGATGGGTACCGTCGAGGACAAGCTCGTCTTCAACTACTGGGTCGACTCCCAGTGGCGCATCGGTACCATCAACAGCGGTTTCAAGTATGCCACAACCTTCGGCAATGGCGACAACTTTGCATGGAACGCCAACTACAACATGAAGAGCGAGATCCGTGACGGCAGGAGCAACACCTGGTACCGCGAGAACTGGCAGCTGGCCACCCATTACGACCACGCCGAGAAGTTCATGGCAGACCTCGTGCTCGCAGCCAACGGATCCAACCGTTCCTATCCTGCGAAATGGGCGTTCTCACCTACGCTCGGACTCGGCTACATCTTCGCCAACAATCCCGACGGATTCCTCAACTACGGCAAGCTCCGCTTCTCCAGCGGTATCCAGCATACGGATTATGTTCCCCAGGCCGGCCTGTGGCTCGCTTCGTGGAGCAACTCGCACGGCCAGTTCTGGTACGGAACCAACTTCGCCAGCTCTTGGGGTGCATTCCTCACCCAGTTCCCTACGACGGACTTCAAGCAGGAGGCCGCCTACAAGGCCAACCTCGGAACTGACATGAGGTTTGCGAACAGCCTCGACCTCACCGTCGACGTGTTCTACCAGCAGAGGCGCAACATCCTCGTCAGCGCAGGCTCGCTCAACTCCGCCGTGGTCGGTATCCAGTCCGCCTACGACGACAGGGGCCGCGTGGCAAACTACGGCGTTGAGGCCGGCCTCCGCTATGCGAAGACCTTCTCCAACGGCCTCAACTTCAACTTCGGAGGAAACGTCTCCGCCGTGAAGAGCGAGATCCTCGAGTGGATCGAGACTCCCGCTTACCCGAACCTCTCCGTCATCGGAGGTCCTGCGGATGCGGCCCGCGGACTCGTCGCCCTCGGATTCTTCCAGAGCCAGGACGAGATCGCCAGCAGCCCCCTGCAGGAGTTCGGCCAGGTGAAGGTCGGTGACATCAAGTACAAGGATGTCAACGGGGACGGCGTCATCAACGAGAACGACTATGTCGCCATGGATTACGGCAGCGCTTTCCCTGCCCTGAACTACGGATTCCAGCTCGGAATGGAGTTCAAGGGATTCGGCATCAACGCCGCCTTCCAGGGTGCGGCCGCCCAGACCAAGAGCCTCATGTATGTCGACGGCGTCTGGGGAGCACTCTCCGAGAACCGCAACCTCTCCCAGGAGTACTATGACAATTGTTACGATGTCGCCGGTGCCAATGCGCTATATCCGCGCCTTTCCACCACCAACGTCGCCAACAACGCGCAGAACTCCACCATCTGGTACCGTAACGTCAGCTGGTTCAAGCTGCGCGACTGCGAGGTCTACTACAAGCTCCCCGCATCGCTGCTCGGCCGCATGAACGTTTCCGACGCCAAGCTGTTCGTCCAGGGCCAGAACCTCCTGTCCCTCGACAATATCCCCGCCATGGATGCTGAGAACCTCAACACAGGCTATCCCGTGATGAAGGCTGTCAGCCTCGGCCTTTCCGTTGTATTCTAAAAAGACTGGATTATGAGACTATACAGAATCTGTTTATTCATTCTCGCCTGTGTCATTGCGGCCTCGTGTGTCGACCTCAACTATACCGAGGAGAACACGCGTGACGAGGCATGGACATACGAATACTTCGAGAATGGTATAAAGAACATGGTATTCGACGTTTACGCGCAGATCTACAACAACGAGTTCGAGTCCAACAGCGCGTACTTCCTCGCCGGAGCCACCGACGAGGCGCAGTACGCGCTTGAGACCGGCGCTGTAAACAACTACGTGAACGGCGGCTGGAGCGCTGCGAACCCTTATTCCAATACCTGGAACAAGTCGTATACCGCCATCGCCGACATATGCATGTACCTGGAGAAGATCGACCAGGCGGACCTGTCCGAATGGCAGTACAACTCCAGTTATGACATCTGGGTCCAGCAGATGGAGCTCTTCCCGTACGAGCTCCGCTTCCTCAGGGCTTACTTCTATTTCGACCTTCTCAGGACTTACGGAGACGTCCCCCTCGTGACGACGACCCTCACCAACGCCCAGGCCAACAACATCACCCGTACGCCTGCGGACCAGATCGTGAAGTTCATCGTCGACGAGCTTGACGCGGTCGCTCCCTACCTTCCTGTATCCTACATGTCGGAAGTCAATTCCGAGGTCGGCCGCGCGACCCGCGTGGCGGCGTTCGCCCTCAAGGCCCGCACGCTGCTCTACGCCGCTTCGCCGCTGTTCAACCCTTCGGGTGACAAGGCGAAGTGGGAGAAGGCCGCCGAGGCCTGCAAGTATATCCTTGACAATGCCAAGACCTGGGGCCTGAAGCTCAGCAACTACGGCGCCCTCTGGGGCCACGATGCATTCTTCAACTCCGAGATCATCTTCGGCCTCGGCCGCGGAGAGAGCAACTCCTTCGAGATGGCCAACTATCCCATCGGTGTCGAGAACGGTTCCTCCGGCAACTGTCCTACCCAGAGCCTCGTCGACCAGTACGAGTACCTGGACAACGGCGAGACCTTTGCCCAGCGCTATCCCGGCAGCATCGACCTCAACTCCGTCGATCCTTATGAGGGACTCGATCCCCGCTTCGCCCTCACTGTTGTGAAGAACGGCGACGAGTGGCCGAGCAACGGCGCCCAGAAGAAAGTCATCGAGACTTTCGTCGGCGGCTTCAACGCCTCCCCTAAATACGGTGCCACCCCTACGGGCTACTATCTCAGGAAGTATGTCGACGGTTCCTGCGTGACCACTGCTGACAACCAGACCACGCGCCGTCACACCTGGATCCTGTTCCGCCTGGGCGAGTTCTACCTCGACTATGCAGAGGCCGTGTTCAATGCCACAGGCAGCGCCAACGACGCCACCTACGGCATGACTGCCAACGAAGCCATCAACGTGCTCCGCAACCGTTCGGACATCAAGATGCCCAAGTTCACCGAGGACGGCGACGCGTGGGTCGAGCGCTATGAGCGCGAACGCCTCGTCGAGCTCGCTTTCGAGAACCATCGCTTCTGGGATGTCCGTCGCTGGAAGAAAGCTGACAAGTACTTCAGGACCATCCAGGTGGCTTCGATCAGCAGCTCCAAGGAGCTCACCCGCTCCACTGTGAACCGTCAGTGGGATGACAAGTACTACTTCTATCCCATCCCGCAGACCGAACTGAAGAAGAACCCCAACCTCACCCAGAATCCGGGCTGGTAGTATTCTAACTATTTAAATGAATTCAATTATGAAGAAGATATTCAAATATTTCGGAATATTCCTGTCCGTCGCCATGATGGGTGTGTTCACCTCGTGCAATATCGAGGAGATCACCGAATCGGCCGACCTCGGGCTGGGCATCAAGGTGTTCTTCCCGACCAAGGTGGTCGCCGGACAGCCGATGACCATCAACGGCTCCGGCTTCTCGGACGTCCGTGAGATCGTATTCCCCAATGGCGTCACCGTTTCCAATTTCGAGATTGTCAGCGATGACATGATCAGGGTCACCGCTCCTGCGGGCATCGCAGCCTCAGGCGGCAATCTCATCGTCCGCACGGCGGATGAAGAGGCAGAGTCGCGCCTGCCCCTGACCCTCGGCTCCACCGCCATTTCCGGCTATTCCAAGCAGGAAGGCGAGAGCATCAAGGGCGGTGAGCAGCTCACCATCTATGGCAAGGACCTGGAATTCATCAGCAGCGTTGAACTGCTCGATCCCGACGGCAACCCTCTCATCCTTCAGGACGAGGATTTCTACCGCAAGGGAACGAGTATGGTCATCATAACTCTCCCGGGGAAAGTCTTCGAAGGCTCCTTCGCCGGCAAGGTATACACCTTTGACGGCAGGGAGTTCCTCATGCCTGAACTGGCTTACGAGCCCGCTTCCGACGGCGGACACTGGGAGACTGTAAAGACTACCATCTGGAAGAATGAAGGCGGCCCTGCAGTGTCCTGGAGCGGCACCTACCGCTTCGCCCTCGAAGGCCACGAC
>JBGUGW010000152.1:0-2774 GCA_045111695.1 Candidatus Cryptobacteroides sp.
GCTGACAAGCGCCTGGACCTCGACGAGGAAGGGGCGCGAGCCGTCCAGCATGGCGCTAACGGCAGTGCCACTGAGGCCCTGCTCATGCATCGGAATCAACAACTCCGACGGATTGGACACCTCCCGGAGCCCCTGGCCTGTCATCTCGAAGACGGCCAGCTCCGAAGTGGAACCGAAACGGTTCTTGATGCTCCTGAGAATCCTGTATGATCCGCGGTTCTCCCCTTCGAACTGGAGGACGACGTCCACGATATGCTCGAGTATCTTCGGTCCCGCGATGAATCCGTCCTTGGTGATATGGCCGATCAGAATGACCGGAACGCCCGTCTCCTTGGCAAAACGCAACAGTTGCGCCGCCACCTCCTTGATCTGTGACACGGAGCCGGGAGCCGAGTCCAGAGCCTCCGTAAACATGGTCTGGACCGAATCGACTATCATCAGCTGCGGCATCATGGCACGCGCTTCGGAAAGGATATTCTCCATCAGCGTCTCGCTGAAAATATAGCACTGCCCGGCATCGCCGCCGAGGCGTTCCGCCCGCATCTTGACCTGGTTGACGCTCTCCTCGCCCGTGACATAGAGGGTGCGGAGATCCTCGCAGTGAAGCGGGATCTGAAGCGAGAGCGTAGACTTGCCTATGCCCGGCTCGCCGCCTATAAGCACGAGAGAGCCCGGCACTATGCCGCCGCCCAGGATGCGGTCCACCTCGCCGTTGTGCAGCGAGATGCGCGTCTCGCCGGAGGCGGAGATGTCGCGCAGCTGCACGGGGCGGCGGCGCTCACCCGCAGGGGCGGCTTGGCCTGAAGCAGCCTTCCGGCTCTCGCGGGGCTGTTCCACCATGGTGTTCCATTCGCCGCAGGCGGGGCAGCGCCCCATCCATTTCGGACTTTCATTGCCGCACGAAGTGCAGTACCAGACTGTCTTGACCTTGCCAGCCATAATCAATTCTCCTCAGCAAGTAAAGTGATGATGCGGTCCATGATGAAATTCATTCTCGATGAAGGGACCACGGTATTGTTCGTCATTATCGAGAAAACGATAGTATTCTCCGGCTTACCGTCGGAAGCCAGGATGTATCCGCTGAAACAGCGCACGCCGTTCATGCTGCCGCTCTTCATGCGGACGCGGCTGCGGACGGACTCAGGCGCGCTGCGCAGGCGGCTGGCAAGCGTACCGCTGCCCGCCTGCGGCAGGGACGAGAGATAGTCCTTGTACCCGGCGGTCTTGGTCATAGCCGTCAGGAAACGGACGGTGAAGTCGGGAGTGATGTAATTCTTGCGGGCGAGGCCGCTGCCGTCGTAGAACTGCACCCTGTCCGCGCCTGAAACGCCAAGCTCGGCGAAGGCGTCCTGACGCACGGACTGGCAGGCCTCGAAGGCGGCCGAGCCCTTCCGCTCTTTGGCAAGGATGCGGAGCAGCGCCTCGGCGTAGTAATTGTCGCTCTCGCGGTTGGCCTGTCTGATGATATCCTTCAAGGCCGGAGACTTGCTCTCACCGATGAAGTGCAGGGGGTCCTGCGCGACGGCTGCACGGAGTTCAGCACCGTCGCCGGCGAAGTCCCGCAGACGGCCCGAAGGGTCTATGTCTGCGGGGCCCTCGGATGCCGTAATGCCCTTATTCTCAAGATATCTGTAGAAATAGAACGCACAGGTGAGCGCCCCGAAAGGATTGGTGCAGGTGATGCGCTTGGATGCCGTCCCGATAGCCAGGGTACCCGTCATAGAGGCCACCGGTGCCAGGTCGGTGCAAGCATAATAAAGCTTGTCGCCGGAACCGGACACTCCGGTCACAGCAGTATGGGTCCAATTCATCCAAGGCGTATCGGGGAAAGTCGGAGTGACCTTGACAGGATCTCCGACCTTTGCCCCTGGCGCCACGGTGAAGGCTTGGAGGCCGCTTCCGAAACCCAGGCCGGTCATGACCGTCCCGTCGCCCGTCGCGGCGTCCTCAAGCTGCCAGGAGACATTCTGTGGCTCGCAGTCAAGCCACCTGCCGTCGCCCACGATGCGTCCTTCTATCGACTTGATTCCCGCCGCACGGACCAGTTTCTCCCATTCGGAAAATGTCCTCTGAAGTGCAAAGGCCACGCTGTCCCGCGCACCTATCGTGGGATCTCCCCCGCCGACGATATAAAGGTCGCCCTTAAGCACACCGTCCTCGATGGCGCCGCTGTAAGCCAGCCTCGTCTTGAAGCGGTAGTCGGCCCCGAGTTCGTTGAGCGCAAGCCCCGTCGTGAACACCTTTACGTTGGAGGCAGGCATCATGCGAGTGAGCGAATTGTATTCAGCTACGCTTCCGCCGCCCGCCTTGACGGCCTTGATGCCCCAGACGGCTTCCTTGAGCTCATCCGTGGTCTTCAGCTGGTCGACATATTTCTGCGCGGCATTCTGGCCTCCGGCCAGGAAAGCGGCACAGAACAGGGCCGCGGCCGCTAAGAACATCCGTTTCCTCATATCACACAAATTTAACCAATTATTCTTAACTTTGAGGGTTGTAAACGGATTTGATGATGAAAAAGACTGTTTTGGTATCGGGCGGCGCCGGGTTCATCGGGAGCCATGTGACGGTGGAACTGGTAGAGGCCGGTTACGATGTGGTAGTGGCGGACAATATGTCCAACTGCGACATGACCTGCTTCGAAGGCGTGACGAAGATCATCGGACGCAGGCTGCCGTTCGTGAAGATGGATTTCTGCGACATGGAAGCGGTGAACCGCCTGTTCACGGACTACCGCATCGATGCTGTCATCCATTTCGCGGCTTTCAAGGCCGTGG
>JBGUGW010000153.1:0-7632 GCA_045111695.1 Candidatus Cryptobacteroides sp.
TAATCATAGGTAATGCTTGACATGCCGTTGTTGGCTGAGCCGTTCTTCGTAGTAATGAGCACGACGCCGTTACCGGCCTGTGCTCCGTAAATTGCTGCAGAAGCCGCATCCTTGAGGACTTCCATACTCATGATCATGGAAGGGTCAAGATAGCTGATGTTGTCTACCTTAAGGCCGTCCACGATAAGGAGGGGTCCGATGTTTCCGGAGTTGGAAGAATAACCGCGGACGCGGATGGATGCCGAAGCGCCCGGAGCACCGGAACTGTTGATGATGTGGATACCGGCGGCCTTGCCCTGGAGGGCTGCAGCGGCGTCAGAGGTCGACCTGTTCTGGAACTCCTCTTCACGGATGGAAGAGACCGAGCCTGTAAGGTCGCTTTTCCTCTGGACACCGTAACCGATAACGACGGTTTCCTCAAGGAATTCGGTGTCCTCCAAAAGGACGACATTGTAAACGGATCCCTCTCCAACCGTGATGGTCTGGGTCGAGTATCCGATACACGAGACGCTGAGTGTTGAACCGGCCGGAACAGTCAGTGAGAACTTTCCGTCCAAATCAGTGACGGTGCCGGTAGTGGTGTTTCCCACCAGCATGACGGATGCGCCTATTACAGGCTGGCCCGTACCGTCCAGTACAGTGCCGGTAATCGCCTTTGACTGTGCGAAGGCTCCCACCTGGCCGAAGAGAGCGGCCAGCACCATGATGGCGAGGACGCGCAACTTGCTCTGAATAAGGTGTTTCATAAATAAGGAATAAATTGGTTATAAAAAGAGTTTCCTTTGTTGTTTCAACTTTATCCTTATATGTATCGTTTCGATGCAAGTTCCGAATCAAAGAGTATAAATCGTTTTATCAGCGTATTTATTGTTTTAGGATTTGATTCGTATCTTTTATTCCCGCATGTTTTGAACGTTCTTTTTCTTATATTTACATGAAACAACAAAATCGGACCAGTTTATGTCAATTATCCGATTTTGATAGTAAGATACATTCTTGTTATACCCGTTCTTGCGGCAATGGCCTATCTTTGTGACAAGCCAAACCGACTTTATATATGAAAAGGATTCGTTTGACCGTTTTTGTGCTCCTGACGTGCTGTTTCTTGTCCCAAGCAGCGCAGCCTCACCGCTTCTACGCCCGTTTCACGAGTTGGGACGGACTCCCTGAAGCGTATCTGTCTTCAGTATGCCAGGATGCCTTCGGGCGCATCTGGGTCGGAAGTCAAGAAGGTGTTTTTTATTATACGGGTGATGAGTTCGTACAGTTCACCAACGCCGATTATCTGGAGCATTGTTCACTTAACGCTTCTTCCGTGATGTCGGACGCTAACGGATGCATCTGGATCGTATCAAGGCAAGGAACGGGTTTCTATGACATATATTCCGACCGCTTCACCATCCTGGAGGAATTGCAGGAAGTCACGGTTTCCGACATTGACCTGACTTCAGATGGACTGGTATGGATCACTTCCTCCGATGGAATATGGAAATACGAAGAATCTTCTTCGACCCTTACGAAGATGACGGAGTCCTCTTCGTTCTCTCCTTTCATGACCTGCGTGACTGCCGGGGACAATCTAGCTTTCACCGCCCGCAACAGCAGCATCTATCTCTTGAACACAACTACAGGCAATATCAAGGCTGTCAGGACGGACAAATCTTCTGCTAGTTACCAATATATCGAATATATAGGCGGTTCCAGCGTCATTGCAAGTGACGGCCTGCACGAGATATGCATCATCGACCTGGAGTCCGGCCGTACAGAATCCATCATCGACAGCCGTGTCATACTCAATAAGGCCGAAGCCCAATGCCTTCTTTTCGCGGATGGTCTATACTGGATAGGGACCTCTTACGGTCTTCTTATATACGACCCTGTTACACGCTCCGTCGAGCAACAGTTCCCGGACGAACTGAATGTCTCTACACTGGGTGGAGAAAGCGTGCGCTGTCTCTATGCCGACCGGGAAGGCAATGTCTGGGCCGGAACATGGAACGGCGGACTCCGTGGCTGGCTCGCTTATGAGGAAGGCTTCAGCCGCTTCGTCTCGGACGATGCTCCGCACACCCTTGCGGGCAATACTGTCAGGGCGGTGTCCGACGGGCCTGACGGCAGGATATGGATCGGCACCGAAGAGGGCTATCTCTGCCGCTTCGATCCGGCCACACAGAGTTTTGACGACTTTACGGCTACGGCCGGTGTTGATTTCGGTACGGCCATCACGGATATTACCCGTATCGGATCCCTGCTATGGATAACATCGTATGGCGGAGGCGTAACCGTCTTCGATCCAAGCATCGGCAGGGCCATCCGCAAGTATTCCCTGCCGAGCAACGATTGCATGTGTGTCATGAAGGCCAGCGACGGCGGCGTTTATGTCGGGACCACGCAGGGATTGTACCGCTTCAACGATACTGCCGGAGAGTTCGAACTTATCGATGTTGTCGGGACTCCTTTCGTACACAGTATTATAGAAGATAAAGGACAGCGCCTGATCATAAGCACATATTTCCAGGGATTCGGCATATACGACCTTCCGTCATCCTCATATCGGAAAGAGCCTTCCGGCGGAAATATGGCCATCACCTCCTTCACGATGGATTCGCGCGGAAGCATATGGGCGACCACGGACGGATCCGGCGTTTACAGGATCGATGTATCGGCCGACGGCAGGACCGTTGAGGTCAAGCATTTCGACAAGACGGACGGGCTTCCTTCCAACTCCGCAGGCAGCATTACTGAAGACAAGACCGGCAACCTGTGGATAGCCACTACCATGGGATTGGTCGAATTCAATCTGAAAGAAGAGAAAATCATAAAGACCTACATGCAGGCCGACAACGTCATCGGCCGGCACTTTACTTTCGGCAGCAACTTCGTTTCCAGTGACGGTCGTGTTTTCCTCGGCACGAACGAAGGCCTGCTGATGTTTGAGCCGGAGTACGTCAAGGAACGTTTCGGCCACTCCCCCATCCGTATCACCGACATCACCCTCGAATCGTCCGGAGGCAGTGCCATCGTCTCGCAGAAAGGCCGGTCCGCCATCACTTCCGAATCCATCCGTGTAAAGCACAAGGATGCCTCGTTCATCAATATCTCCTTCTCTGCGATGAACTATGGAAGTCCAAATATCGAGACTTACGAGTGTTCGCTCTCCAAGAGAGGTTTCCGCAACCAGATCGTCACTGATGAGAACCATATCGCATATACTGGTTTAAGGCCGGGTTCATACCGTTTCGTAGTCAATTTCTCCGGAAGCGATGACAAATCCACCGAGGCAGACCTTGACATACTCATACGCGCTCCCTGGTATAGTTCAACTGTCGCCTGGCTACTTTACTTCCTTCTTTTCTCATCCTTGGTATACCTGCTTCGCAGACAAAGGAAGATAAAGAAGGAAGCCGAAGCACAGAGGCGTATCGAGCTTCTGGAGGCCAAGAAGGAAAAGGACCTTGCACATGAGAAGATGGACTTCCTGACAAATATCGCTCACGAGATCAGGACGCCTGTGTCCGTCATCCAGATCCTTCTGGACAAGACCATGTCCGAGCACAAGCTCTCCGAAGGGCTTAAGGACGACATGAGTGCAATGCACCTGAATGTAGAACGCCTCAAGAAGCTTTGTGACGAGCTCCTCGACTTCCGCAAGGTCGACAGCGGACAGACCCGTATGGTCTTCGCTCCCGAGGACATCTGCGCCATCACGCGCAAATCCATCAACTCGTTCGAGTCGGCGGCCAAGGCCCGCAACCTCGACATGAAGGCGGAGTTCTCCAAGGATACCATCATCACAGTATGCGATGCAGATGCCATCGAAAGTGTCATCTGCAACCTCCTCTCCAACTCCATCAAGTATTCCGACACCCGCATAGGCTGCAAGGTGACGGAGGAGAACGGCAATGTCATAATTCGCGTCGAAAACGACGGCGTGCGTGTCCCCGAGGAGGAGAGCGAGCTCATATTCGAGGCTTTCTACCAGAGCAAGAACCTTGAGAAGAACGGTACGGGACTGGGACTCACCTATTCCCGCAAGATAGCATCCCTGCATCACGGCAGGCTGTACCTGGATACTTCCGTGAAGGATCTGAATTCATTCGTTCTCGAAATCCCTGTTGACAATGTCCCTGACAGCCGGCCCGAAACATACGCGTCCAACGTATCTTCCCCGGCGGAGGAGGATCTCCCCGACCTCCCCGGACAGAAGGCCGTGATCCTGGTCGTGGAGGACAACGACATGATGCGCAACCTCATCCGCGACTCTCTCGTCAAGGAGTATGACATCCTTACCGCCGCTGACGGCGAAGAAGCCCTCGGCATTGTCAGGTCCTCGCGCGTTGATCTCGTGGTCAGCGACATCATGATGCCGAAGATGGACGGCTGTGAGCTTTGCAACGCAATCAAGGAGGATATCAGCCTCAGCCACATCCCCGTCCTGCTGCTGACCGCTGCAGTGGGCGTGGAGACTCACATCCGTTCGCTCAAGTCCGGTGCGGATGCGTACATTGAGAAGCCTTTCAAGATGGACGTCCTCAAGGCGAATATCAGCAACTTGTTCAGGAACAGGGATATACGTAATGAGCAGTTCTCCTCCTCCCCTCTCTCGCACTACAGTTTCTCGAGCGTGAGCAAGGTCGAGCAGGACTTCATGAATTCGCTCCACACGTTCATCCAGGACCACATTTCGGAGACCGAGCTTACCATCGACCGCCTTGCGGACGCCCTGGCCGTGTCAAGGGCTACACTCACGAGGAAGGTCAAGGCCAATACCGGCATGACAGTGAACGAATATGTCCGCATATGCCGCCTCAAGAAAGCCGTCGAACTCCTCGCCGAGAACAATTACCGCATAAACGAAGTGGCATACCTCGTCGGGTATTCCTCACCTTCATATTTCACCCTGAGCTTCCAGAAACAGTTCGGCAAGCTCCCTTCCGAATTCATCAAAAACAAAACACAATAACTATGAGAGTTGTAATCGACTGCGACGATGCTGCCATCGATCTGAAAAAGACCATCGTCGCCCATCTTGAAAAAAGCGGCGTCGAAGCCGTGGACCTGGACTATCTCGGATCGCACCCCGGTGCATATTATCCCGAGATCGGATACAATCTCGCCCTGAAGATTCAGGACGGATCCTTCGAAAGGGGCATCCTCATCTGCGGCACCGGCCTCGGAATGGCCATGATAGCCAACAAAGTCAGAGGTGTCTATGCAGGAGTCTGCCATGACGTATTTTCGGCCGAAAGGCTCCGCAAGAGCAACGACGCCCAGGTCCTGACCATGGGCGCCAGAGTCATCGGCCCCGAACTGGCCAAGACCATCGTCACCGCCTGGCTGGCCTCCGAGTTCCAGGGCGGCGGCTCACAGCCAAAGGTCGACCAGATGCATGCGCTTGAAAAACAATCATTCGAATCCAAATAACCACACACTACTATGCAAAAGATCATCAATGACCCGTCCTGCGTCGTTGACGAGATGCTCCAGGGCTACGTCAAGGCGCATCAGGACCTCATCTCCACAACCGAGAACGAACGTGTCCTGAAATACAAGGCCTGTCCCGTCGAAGGGAAAGTCGGTATCGTCACCGGCGGCGGTTCCGGCCACAAACCGGCTTTCATCGGCTATATCGGCAAGAACATGTGCGACGCCGTCGCCATCGGAGAGCTGTTCTCCTCGCCGCCCGCACAGATGTTCTATGACGCCATTCACGAGGCTGACGCCGGCAAGGGCGTCGCCATCCTCTATGGCAACTATGCCGGCGACAACATGAACGTCGCCATGGCCATGGAACTCGCTGAGGACGACGGCATCAAGGTCGGCAAAGTCGTCGCCAACGACGACGTTCCTTCCTCGCCCAAGGAGACCCGCGAGAAAAGACGCGGCGTAGCCGGCGAAATCCTCATGTGGAAAGTCGGCGGCGCCAAGGCCGCCATGGGCGGAAGCCTCGACGAGGTCCTTGCTGCCGCACAGAAGGCCATCGACAACACCCGCAGCATGGGTGTAGGTCTCAGCCCCTGCACGATTCCCGAGGTCGGTCATCCTAACTTCACTATCGAGCCCGGCTACATGGAGGTCGGCATCGGCCACCACGGCGAGCCCGGCATCGAGGTCGCCAAGCTGGAGACCGCCGGCGAGATCGCGAAACGCATGTGCGACGTCATCCTCCCCGACCTGCCCTTCGCTTCCGGCGATGAGGTAGTGGTGCTCGTCTCCGGTCTCGGTTCCACTCCCCTCCTCGAGCAGTACATCTTTTACGGCGAGGTCGAAAAGATCCTCACAGAAAAGGGCATCAAGGTACACCAGGCACTCGTAGGCAACTATTTCACATCGCTCGAGATGGCCGGCATCACGCTCACCCTCATGAAACTCGACGACGAGCTGAAAGAGTGCTTCGACCTCGAATGCAACTCCGTCGGACTCACCCAATATCCCAAAGACTGAACGACTATGGACAAGTTTACACAAGAGGCCGGAAGCCTCATCGTTGACAGGCTCATCCTCGCCATCCAGGAGAACAAGCAGTACCTGAGCGACATCGACGGTGCCATCGGCGACGGCGACCACGGCATCAACATGAACAAGGGCTTCACCATGTGCAGGGAAGCCCTCGACAAGCAGCCCGGAGACTTTTCTTACAGTCTCAAGACCCTCGGCAAGATACTCATGATGAAGATCGGAGGCTCGATGGGACCGCTTTACGGCAAATTCTTCATGTCCATCGGCAAGGCCCTTGACGATGTGCTGGAGATCGGCCGCGACGAGTTCGGACAGGCCCTTAAAGCCGCCCTTGACGCCATCCACGCCATCTCCCCCGCCCAGGTGGGCGACAAGACCCTGATGGACGTGCTGATCCCCGCAAATGAGGCCTACAGCCAGGCCACGGCTGAGGGACTTCCGTTTGAGGCCGCCCTCGACGCCATGGACGCCGCCGCCCTCAAGGGCCGCGACAGCACCGTGGACATGGTCGCCAAACTCGGCCGCTCCAGCCGCCTCGGAGAGCGTTCAAGGGGCGTCATGGATGCCGGCTCGGCTTCCTGCTACCTGATCCTCCACACCATGGCGGACACCATCAAGGAACTCCTTGCATAGCGCGCCATGCTGATCATCCTCCTCATCCTGGCCATCGCCTTCATCGTCGTCTCGACGACGAAGTTCAAACTGCACCCCTTCCTGGCCCTGATTATCGCGGCCATCGGATACGGCCTTTGCTCCGGCATTCCGCTCGACAAGATCATTGCTTCTGTCAACAACGGATTCGGCAGCACTGTCAGTTCCATCGGCATCGTGATAGTCGTCGGTTGCATCATCGGGACTTTCCTGGAAGAGTCGGGAGGAGCGTACATGATGGCACGGAGCGCCCTCAGGGTTGTCGGAGAGAAGCATGTGCCACTGGCCATGCTCATCCTCGGGTATATCATTTCCATACCCGTTTTCGCCGACTCGGGCTTCGTGATCCTGACACCGCTCAACCGCGCTTTGTCCAAGAAGGCCGGTATCACTCTCGCTGCCACCGCCTGCGCCCTCGGCCTCGGCCTCACCATCACCCACTGCCTGATCCCGCCTACTCCGGGACCCATCGCGGCTGCGGGTATCATGGGAGCCGACCTCGGCCTGGTCATCCTTACCGGC
>JBGUGW010000154.1:0-7169 GCA_045111695.1 Candidatus Cryptobacteroides sp.
CGGATGATGCGCCTGAGCAGGCGGTTGTCGCTTGTGGGGATCCAGTTGTGGTCGTCCAAGGCTGTACTGGTGAGCGTCGAGATGAAGATGCGGAACTTGGCCGCATCAGGGATGCGGGCGGTCAGGCGCGGATTCAGGGCATGGATGCCCTCGATGAGCAGGACGGAATACTTGTCGAGATGCAGGCGTTTGCCATTGTATTCGCGCTTGCCGGTCACGAAGTTGTACTCCGGCACTTCCACCACCTTGCCGGCAAGCAGCTCCATCACGTCGCGCTCCAGCATATCGTGGTCGACAGTATCGAAATTGTCGAAATCGTAGCTCCCGTCGGGAAGTTTGGGAGTATCGAGACGGTTGACGAAATAGTCGTCCGTCGAGAAGGATATGGGGTGCAGGCCACAGGCCTTGAGCTGTATGCTCAGACGCTTGGTGACCGTGGTCTTGCCGCTGCTGCTTGGGCCGGTGATAAGCACGATGCGTACGGGATCCTCCTTGCGCCTACAGCGCCTGTCGATCTCCTCGGCTATCTGGACGAGCTTCTTTTCCTGAAGGGCCTCGGCCACCTGGATGAGCTCGCTGGCATTGCCGCGCAGGCAGGCGTGGTTGACGTCACCGACCGTGCTGAGGCTCATGTATTCGTTCCAGCGGCGGCTCTCCTTGAACATGCTGAAGGTCTTGGGCTGCTCGATATACGGCGCCAGCTGCTCGGGATGGTGCCGGTCGGGGACGCGCAGGAGTATGCCTCCCTGGAAGGGCTGGACGGCCCACACGCGGAGATATCCGGCCGACGGAACCAGGCGTCCGTAATAGTAGTCTACGGTGTCGCCGAGCAGGTAATAGTCCATATACACCTGGCCGCTGGTCTCGATGAGTTTGACCTTGTCATCCATTCCTCGGTCCTTGAAGAGCCGGATGGCATCGTCGATGGGGAGCTCACGCCGGTGGAAAGCGGTGTCGGCATCGACTATCTCTTGCATCCTTGCGCTTATGCGCTCAACGTCCTCCGGGGTGACCTCAGTCCCGTCAGGCTTCTCCAGCTCGCAGTAGAAACCGTTGGATACGGGATGCTCCATCTGCAGCTTGGCACCCGGAAAGACTTCGATGACCGCCTTGTACAGCAGGAAGCTCAGCGAGCGGTTATATACGCGCATGCCGCTGGGGTCGCGCACGTCCAGGAACTGGACGGTGCGGCTGTTGTACACGCGGAAGCGGAGGCCCTGCGAGACATTGTTGACCTTGGCCGAGACGATAGGATACGGCTGTTCGAACTCGAAAGCAGCGAGGATTTCCTGAAGTGTAGTGCCCTCTTCGAAGTCCTGGGAGGTGCGGGTATTCAGGCAATGGATCTTGAGCATGGAGGAATTGGTTATAGTTTTACGCAAATTTACCTCAAATATTTTATATATTTGCATCCCCCATAACCACAAGATGAAAAAAATAATTGAAACACTGAAAACCTGGAAATTCTGGAAGGAACTCATCATCATGACCCTCGGCATGCTCGTCGGAGCGGCTGCAGTCAATTATTTCCTGGTACCCAGCAAGATCATCATCGGAAGCATCTCCGGTCTGTCCATCGTCCTCGCGGCAGTACTCGAGGGCATAGGGATCAGCATCAAGGTCAGTACGGTCATCGTGATCATCAATGCCATCCTCCTAGTGCTGGCATATGTGCTCATCGGTTCTGAATTCGGGCTAAAGACCGTGTACACGGCCCTCATCCTCGGTCCGTTGATGGACTTCTGGGAGAAGGTCTACCCCGTAGCCAATTTCCTCACCGAACCCGGCCAGACTTCCGTCATGAACGATCCTTGGTTCGACCTGCTGTGCTTCGTCCTCCTGCTCAGCATCTCCCAGTCCATTCTTTTCAACATCAACGCTTCGACCGGAGGACTGGACATCCTGGGAAAGATAGTCAACAAGTATTTCCATCTCGATATCGGAACTTCGGTGTCCGTCGCGGGCATCATAATCTGCTGCAGCGCGTTCGCCATCAATCCTTTCCGCATGGTGGTCATCGGTATCCTCGGCACTTTCATCAACGGCCTGTGCATAGATTATTTCAGCGCGAGCATAAACAAGCGCAAGCGCGTCTGCATCATTTCTTCCGAGCACGAACGCATACGCGAGTTCATCATCGACAAGCTCCAGCGCGGCTGCAGCCTGTATGAAGTCACCGGAGGATACTCCGGCGAGAAGAATATGGAAGTCCAGGCCCTGCTCACGCAGGAGGAATTCGCCAACCTGATGACCTTCATGAAGGAGAACGACATCAAGGCTTTCACCACCGCGGGCAATGTCAGCGAGGTCTATGGCCTCTGGCACCAGCATTCACGGAAGCATTGACATGCGTATCGCCGTCATCGGAGCAGGCGCGGCCGGCTGCCTTTGCGCCGCCGAGCTCAAGCGTCACCTCCCGGAAGCGGAGGTGACTGTCTTCGAAGGCGGCGCAAAGCCACTTGCAAAAGTGGCGGTCACGGGTGGCGGAAGGTGTAATTTTACAAATACTTTCGAGAATATCGGCAGGCTCGAAGAAGCTTATCCAAGGGGTGCGCGGCTCATGAAGCGCGCCCTGATGCGTTTCAGTCCGGAGGATGCACGAGAATGGTTCGCCTCGATGGGAGTGCCGTCCGTCGTCATGGATGACGGATGCGTATTCCCGCTGTCGCAGGATGCCATGGACATAGTCAGGGCCCTGGAAAGGGCGATGAGACAGGCCGGCGTGAAGGTACTTTGCCGGCGCCGTGTCGCGTCCGTCGAGGACCTTGGCGGCAGTTTCCGCATATTTTTCACCGATGCGTCCCTGCCCGGTTTCGAGGCAGACAGAGTAGTAGTGACGACTGGAGGCTCGCCCTCCCCTTCCGGATATACTATGCTCTCCCCTCTCTGTCTGGAAACCATTCCTCCCGTTCCTTCCCTTTTCACCTTCAATATCGGAGACGATTCGCTCAAGGAATTGATGGGCACGGTCGTGACGGACGCAGCCGTCGGTCTCAGCGGCACTGCTTTCAGGGCAGGCGGCCCGCTGCTCATTACGGACTGGGGCGTCAGCGGTCCCGCCATTCTCAAACTGTCCTCCTATGGCGCAAGGCACTTGGCAGAAAACGGATATCGCGGGACTCTCAATATCTCCTGGCTTGGGACTCCGAGGGAAACGGACTGCATGGATTTATTGCAGGAAATGGCTTCGGAAAGCCCCCGCAAGCAGATAGTATCGACTTGCCCCGCGGCGCTTTCAGGCCGCCTGTGGCGGCATCTGGCGGCCCGGGCCGGCCTGCGGGAGGACATCCGCTGGGCGGAACTGGGCTCCCGCGGAATGGCGCGGCTCGCCGCCCTTCTCGCATGCGACTCCTACCCCATCACCGGCCGCTGCCGCTTCAAGGACGAGTTCGTCACCTGCGGAGGGATTTCGCTTTCCGAGATATCCCTTAATACACTGGAATCAAAGAAACATCCAGGACTCTTCCTTGCAGGAGAGGTCCTGGATGTAGATGCTATCACCGGAGGCTTCAACCTCCAGGCGGCCTGGTCAATGGCTTATACAGTAGCGCAGGCCATCATTTCCGGTAATGGCGGCGACGGCGGCGCTTGCCGAAGAATTTCTTCCTGATACCCAGCACCAGAAGCAGCGCGAAGAACAAGCTGATGACAATCAGGGTCATCGCATTTGCGTTCGATCCCTTCACCCGGCTCCAGGTGGAGATCAACTTGGGGGTATCCTCTCCCCAGTCGCGCATCATCACGCAACGCTCGATCACTGAAGCGTCCGGATACAATGTCGGGTCGAGATGGGCTTCTCCCGCTCCTTCGATGTCTCCGAAAAGATAGCGTACGTCAACAGTCTCTTCGAAAGACTCGTCGGTCATGGCCTCCAGCACTTCGGCAGTGGTCACGGTGCTGACGTAGCCGATGAAGTCCATGTTGCGGATGGCATTTTCAGGGATGCACAGGAAATTGATGAAGTAGCTGGCAGCCTTGACGTTATGGGCATATTTCGGGATGACCCAGCCGTCGAACCATACATTGCTTCCCTCGAGCGGGACGCTATATCTCAGGTCGACGCCGAGTTCCCTGGCCTCCATCATGGCCCATTCGGCGTCGCCGCTCCAGGTGAAGTTGAGCCAGCCGCGCTCCTGGGTCATCTGCTCCTTGCCGAAATCGGCCTCCCAGCCGGCCACGAGCGGCTTTACCTGCGCCATATACGCCTCGAAAGCCTCCAGGCTCTCGTCCGACGAGTCAAGCATCAGTTCGTCCATCGTCACCGTTCCGGCCTCCAGCTCGTTCTGGTGCAGGAAGATATTGATGGGACAATACACATCCCTCGCAGCATCCTTGATGAAGATCTTGCCGGCATATTTGGGGTTGCGGATGATGTCCCATGTCTTGGCGTCTTCGGGATCGACGTACTTGGCATTGTAGAGGACACCTGTCGTGCCCCACATGTAACCTACGGAGTAATCGTTGGCGTCGATATCTCCGTCTGCAATCTGCGAGAACACTCCCCTGATATAAGGGGAAACATTGGCGTCGATATAATTGGGTGTGTCTCCGAAATCCTTGTCGATAGGCAGGAGCAGGCCTTCATTCAGCATTCGCTGGATGATGTAGTCCGACGGGCAGACCACGTCGAAATCCTCGTGGCCCTTCTCGATCTTCGAGAGCATCGTCTCGTTGATGTCGAAAGTCTGGTACACGATCTTGACCGTCTCGCCGGTCTGTTCCTCATACCAATCCTCGAACTCGGTGATGAGGTCCTCGTCGATATAGTCTCCCCAGTTGTATACCTTGAGGAGATGGTCGCGGTCAGGGCCGCAGGACGCCAGCAGGCACAGCGTCAACAGCGCCGCGATGTGGACTAGTCTTTTCATTTTACTTCAGCCTGCGTCTTGGAGCGACGCAGATTAATGATTATCAAAAGGATGAGTATGACGATGAATATGATGGTCATCAACGGCCGGAGCTCCGGCGTAAGACCTCCCTTGCGGGCATCGGCATAGATATAGGTCGAAAGGGTCTCGAGACCCACGGTACCGCGGGTAAAGAATGTGACGGCGAAATCGTCCAGCGACATCGTAAATGCGAGGATGAAGCCCGAGAGCATTCCCGGCCGCAGCTGGGGTACCATCACCTTCCAGAGTGCCTGGTGCGGAGTGGCTCCGAGGTCCAGCGCCGCCTCGTAGATGTTTGGATTCATCTGCGAGAGCTTGGGAAGGACGCTCAGCACCACGTAGGGCGTACAGAAAGAAATGTGTGCCAGGATGACGGTAAGCATTCCCTGACCGATGCGGAGGAACACGAACAGCAGGAAAAGCGACACGCCGATGATGATGTCTGGATTGATCATCGGAATGTTGTTCATGAACATTATGGTCTGCTTCTTCCTTCCCTTCAGGTTGTGGATGCCGATGGCGGCGATAGTGCCTAAAAGCGTCGCTACCGCAGCCGAGATGATGGCGATGACCAGCGTGTTCTCGACGGCCTTCATCAGGCCGCTGCCGCCCTGCATGCCGCCGGTGAAGAGCGATTGGTAGAGGCGCGGGGAGAATCCGGTCCAGTTGCCGAGGGCCTTCGCCTCGGTAAAGGAGAACACAGCGATAAATACCAGCGGGGCATAGAGGATGACCAGCAGGATCCAGATATAGAGCTTCGCAAATACCTTTTTCATCAGATCAGCCCTCCTTCGGCAGCTTCGCTGTCATCGCTCGTGAAGAGCGAGGTTATACCAATGATAATCAACATGATGAGGGCCAGGGCCGAGCCGTAGTTCCACATCGAGGAGTTGATGTTCTCCTGGATGATGGTACCGAAGAGCTTGATCTTGTTGTTGGTCAGGAACTCAGAAATGGCGAAGGTCGAGACCGTGGGCATGAACACCATCATCACTCCGCTCATGACACCGGGCATGGAAAGGGGTAGCGTGACCTTGGTGAACACCTGCAAGGGTGTAGCTCCAAGGTCCTCGGCAGCCTCGCCATAGGACTTGTCCATCTTCTGGAGTATGTTGTAGATGGGATAGATCATGAACGGCAGGTAGTCATAGGCCATACCGAAGAGCAGGGTGCCCTTGCCGAGGGTGAAGCCCAGCATATTGAAGAGCTCGGTGGTGGCAAGGGTACGCATCAGGGCATTGATCCACATGGGTAGGATGAACAGCACGATGGTCACTGCCGAACGGTTGAGCTGCTTGTCAGCAAGGATATATGCTGCGGGATAGCCCAGCAGGATGCAGATGAGGGTATTCTCGATGGCGACCTCCAGCGAAAGCGCGAAGGTCGATATGGCATCCGAGTCCGAGAAGAATTTTCCGATGTTCGAGAGGGTGAAGCCTCCTTCGTTGCTCTGGAAAGCATATACGACTACCAGGACGAGGGGCAGTATGACGAACAGGATCAGGAAAATGAAGTACGGGATGCTCCAGTTGCTTCTCTTAGTCATCTTTCCTGCTTATTTTGATGTCTGCCGGAGCAATGTTGATGCCTACAAGATCACCCTTGTCCCAGATGTCGTCGGTGTCCACGTACAGGAAGCCCTCGTCACCCACCTTGATGGTCAGGTGATAATGGTCGCCCTTGTACAGGATGAAATGGACCTCGCCGTCGAGCACGCCCTCCTCGAGGTTGTCGAGGAGTTCTACTTTGTCGAAACTGACGGTCGCCATGACCTCGTCGCCTTCCTCGAAGCCCTCGGTCGGGCATTCGAATTCGCCTCCGAGCAGTTCCACCTTGCCTTCACCGGTCACCGTGCCGGGAACCACGTTCGCAACCCTCTCCTTCTTCATAACCTGGATGTCATCCGGTTCGATGTAAAGGTTGACGATGCTGTCCACAGGATACGGGTCGTAGTCCTGGATCATCAGCTCGTTGCCTGTGTCGCTGTCCACGAACATCTCGTAGTGGACTCCCTTGAAGGTGCAGGACTTGACCTTGGCGGTGAACTGTGTCCTGGCGGGGTCATTGGTGAAGTAGATATCCTCGGGACGGACGACCACGTCGACGGGGACGTTCTCGCCGAAACCCTCGTCCACGCAGTCGAAGTCATGGCCGATGAAGCTGACCTTGCGGTCGCAAATCATCGTGCCGTTCAGGATATTGCTCTCGCCGATGAAGTCAGCGACGAAAGAATTGACCGGCTCGTTGTAGATGTCGGTCGGGGTACCGATCTGCTGGATG
>JBGUGW010000155.1:0-1890 GCA_045111695.1 Candidatus Cryptobacteroides sp.
AAGAGCAATCACGGCCCGAGCCGATATTTCAACCGCCTGACATTCCTCTCCTCAGGAGGGGACCTGACGATACGCTGCAAGGACTCCACGCAGCGCTACGAAGCGACGGCGGATATCCGGCATGTCCGTTTCGAGCTCCCTGACAGCACCGAACGGGTCAGCATCACCCACTCCGGAAGCCACGACATCTACGGAGTGATGCTTGACCGCGAAACGGGCGTGGCACTCGACAATGTCCCGATGCGTGGCTGCGACGGCACCATGTTCACAGGCATCAGAGCGGAACAGCTCGCTGACTATTACAACTCCGAGAACGTCCGTCTGATAATACTCCAGTATGGCGGCAACGTCGTCCCGTTCACACGGAGGGAGGACAAGATATCCGACTACTGCAAGGATGTATCGAGACAGATCGCATACCTCAAGGAACAGGCTCCGGAAGCCAGGATACTCTTCATCGGTCCTTCCGACATGTCCACAACCATACAGGGCAAGATGCAGACATACAGGCATCTGCCGGCCTTCGTGGATTCGCTGCGCACCAATGTGAACAAGTCAGGTGCCGCATTCTGGGACATGTATGAGGCGATGGGAGGACAGAACTCCATGGCGCAGTGGGTGATACAGAGACCCCCTCTGGCCAATTCCGACTACGTTCACTTCACCAAGAAAGGGGCGGAGAAGATGGGCGACATGCTATTCGACACCATCATGCTCTATTACGACTACTACAAACTGACACACTATGAAGAATAAGAGACTGACCATCTCCGTCCTGGCGGCGCTCCTCTGCGCTGCCATGCCCGCCCAGGAGCTCCCGAGGACGGAGATCGCGCCACAGCCGTCCTGCGTCCACATGGACAGGGCAGGGCTTCACTTCCCCGGCTCGCGGGAAGCCCAGGACCGTTTCTACGGCCTGCTGGACTCGCTTATGGCGGGATCCGGCCGCAGTGTAAACATCTGGCATGTCGGTGGTTCGCATGTCCAGGCGGGGCATTTCTCCTACCGGCTCCAAGAGTTGCTGACTTCGATGGCAGATTCCCTCAAGGGGGAAAGGGGCTTCATATTCCCCTACCGCATCGCCAAGACCAACTCCGACAAGAGCTTCCGCACTTCCTTCACCGGAGAATGGCTTTCGGCCATGGCCGCAAGCACCCACAAGGACCTGAACCCGCGCTTCGGCATCATGGGCATAGCCGCGCAGACGTCGGACTCCCTCGCAACGGTCGGCATAGGACTGGGGATAAATGCGGACACGCTGTGGCGCTTCAACCGTTTCCGCATACTCGGCTATGCATCGTCCCCTGAAGCCCGGCCTTACCTCGTAAGCGGTACGGATACACTTGACTTCGTAAAGGATCCAGAGACCGACAGCTATCTCTTCGACCTGCGGTCCGAAACGGACACCGTGACAATAGGTTTCCATATCCCCGAAGGGGAATCCTTCACCCTCACGGGCACAGAACCCATCAGCGGGCGCAGGGGTATAAACTACTATTGCTCAGGCGTCAACGGGGCCCGTCTGACTACCTGGCTGGAACAGTGCCCTGACCTCCCGAGGGATCTCCAGCTCGTCAAGCCCGACCTTGCGGTTTTCGCCGTCGGCATCAATGATTCGGCATGCAAGGCCGTGGATTTCAAGCCCGAAGTCTTCAAGGAGAACTACCGCAGGCTGATACGGCTCATCCGTGAGCAGTCGCCGGACTGCGCATTCATCTTCATCACCAACAACGACAGTTACCGCTACATCAGCCGCGGCATGACATACAACCACAACGGTCCCACTGTACAGAAAGCGATGTTCGAACTGGCAAAGGAATACGGATCAGCAGTATGGGACGTATTTGACATCATGGGCGGCAAGGACAGCGTCATCAAGTGGCGAGATGC
>JBGUGW010000156.1:0-3631 GCA_045111695.1 Candidatus Cryptobacteroides sp.
GACTGGACGAAACGCTGGATATCACCCTTGAAGAGCGAGTATGAGTCGTTTTTCCCGCTGGCAACTGACGGCGGGCCGACCAAGGAGCGGATGTGGCCGCGCCCGGAACCGGGCCGCTGGGCTTATCCCGCCCTCGTCCAGCCCGCCGAGGATGTCTTCGCCCTGATCAGCGAAGCAGATCTGCGCCACGGGGACAGCGCATCCTCGCTCGACAACTCTGCGGATAACGAAGTGTATCAGGTGCATCTGACCGGTCCTGCCGCTTTCCACGGAGGCGAGTCTCCATGGCGCGTAGTGATCATAGGGTCCCTTTCAGACATAGTCGAGTCAACACTCATTACCGACCTTTCATCCTATGCAGAGTTTGATCCGGATTGGGTGGAACCTGGCGTATCTTCCTGGGTATATTGGGCTTACAACCACGGATCCAAGGATTTCCAACTTGACAAGGAGTTCATCGACCTCGCTGTCGAGCAAGGCTGGCCTTACTGCCTCATCGACTGGGAATGGCCCGAGATGGAGAATGGCGGAGACATCACCGACCTGCTTGAATATGCCCGTGAGAAGGGCGTGAAGATCAATCTCTGGTACAACTCAGGAACCTCGTGGGTGGGGGAGGGCGCTCCCCAGCCCCAGGACAGGCTCCTTGAGCCCGAAAGGCGCGAGCAGGAGCTCGCCTGGCTCGAGAGCATGGGCGTCAGCGGCATCAAGGTGGATTTCTTCCTCCCGGACAATGCCGAAATGGTCGATTATTATCTCGATATCCTGAAAGATGCGGCACGTCATCACCTTCTGGTGGATTTCCATGGTTGCACCATTCCCCGCGGATGGCAGAGGACCTGGCCCAACCTGATGTCGATGGAAAGCGTGTATGGAGCAGAAATGTACAACAACGGCCCTGTCATGACCACCCGTGCCGCTGCCCATAACGCTACGCTTCCGTTCACGCGCAATGTTGTAGGACCGATGGATTATACGCCAGGTACCTTCTCCGACAGCCAGTTCCCCCACATCACGACATATGCCCACGAACTGGCTTTGCCTATTCTCTTTGAGTCAGGCTTGCAGCATATGCCGGACCGCCCGGACGTTTATGAGGGACTGCCTGGAGAGGTCAGGGAACTGCTTTCGGGCCTTCCTTCTGCATGGGATGACACCAAACTTCTGGCCGGTTTCCCCGGCGAATATGCCGTTATTGCGCGTAAAAAAGCCGGCAATTGGTACATTGCCGGCATCAACGGCCTCGATGAGGCCAGAGAGATCGTATTCCAGACAGAAAGGCTCGGACTTGAGAACGCTTCATTCCGGCTCTTTGCGGACGGAGAGGAGGACCGCGCATTCCGTATCGAGGACATCGAATCCGACGGAACCCTCACCATTCCATGCCGCGCGCGGGGCGGTTTTGTCCTTGTAACTACCTGTAATTAAATGATTTGAAGTCGGCGTAGGAAAAGCCTCCGCCTTTCTTCGAAACGGCAAACATGCCGAGAGTCACGCCGGTGAATCCGCCGGCGGTCTCGGTGCTGAGCAGGCGTGTATCAAGCCTGCTGGCCTCAACCCATTTGCCCTTGACATCGCGGTAGTAGAAAATGTATTCGGTCTTGGTCCCGTCCACCCTCAGGATTGCAGGGCCCTTGTCCACTTCCACTTCGCAGGCCTTGTATTTCAGCCCGTAGAGGGAGTATTCGACCACGATCGCCTGCTTTTTCTTGCTCTTTTCCTGACGCAGGAAGATGTCCGCGTGGGCGTTGTTCTCCATGTACACACTTATGCCTGCGATGTCTCCAAGGGTCGCGCTGCTGAGATCCACCTCGCTGTCGAGTCGGAAATCATGCTTGTCCTGACGGATGGCGATGAAGGTTGGAGACCCTGCGTCGTCCAGGGTGACATTCGTCGGCTTGAGACGCAAGGTGCTGTCTTTCACAAAAGTATAGTTACTTTTGACCGGAGTGTTCAGATGTATGTACCAAGGGTCGAAACGGCCTGTGGACAGGCGGTTTACAGGAGGTTCCGGCATCTCGACCTGGGGAAGTGTGGCCACCTGCATCTGGATGTCGGCTGTACCAGTACCGTTTACGACAGGCCAACCTTCGTCAGACCAGTCTACCGGCTCCAGAAAGGTCTCGCGTCCAAGGAGGTGATGGCTTCCGTTCTGGGGCCTGAAGCCGAGGAACACTATCCACCATAGACCCTTCTGGTCCTCGATGAGGTCACCGTGCCCTGTACCCTGGATGGGGCTGTTCTGGGTGATCCTCTGGAAATTGGTCAGGATGGGATTATCGGGATTGGATTCATAGGGGCCGTAAATGTCACGGCTGCGGGCTATCGTGATGCTGTGACCGTACTCCGTGCCGCCTTCCGCGATCATCAGGTAGTACCAGCCGTCCTTCTTGTATATATGCGGGGCCTCGGGGTAGCGGCCTCCGTCGCCCTGCCACAGCAAGCGGCTCTCGGTCAGCTGTTTGCCCGTCTCGATGTCTATCTCGCAGAGATAGATGCCGTTGCGGGGATTGCTGACCATGTAAGTCCTGCCTCCCTCGAAATAAAGGGTAGGATCGATACCGCCCTGCTCAAGCCATATGGGGTCGGACCATTCTCCGGCCGGATCGGTGGTCGTGACGAAGAAATTGCCGCCACTTGTGACGTTAGTCGTCACCATGTAGAAAGTCCCCTCATGGTAACGGATGGTAGGGGCGTATATGCCTCCGCTGCAGTTGGCATCCTTGAGATGCAGTTGCGAGTCGCGGGTAAGGCAGTTGCCGATCTGCTCCCAGTGGATAAGGTCTTTGGAATGATAGACCGGAACCCCGGGGAAATATTGGAAAGTGCTGGTGACCAGATAGTAATCGTCTCCGACACGGCAGACGCTGGGATCGGGGTTGAATCCGGGGATGACGGGATTCGTATAACCAAATTGCTGCGGCTGTGCAGCCGCAGCAATAGTGGTCATCGCCAACAGGATGGTGATGAGAGGTTTGTTCATAGCAAGTACTATTCAGCTTTCTTGCAATCGCTCGAGAGGCATTTCCAGATGCCTGCAGCAAATGCGCCGCCGGCGAGAGGGCCGAGGATGAAGATCCAGAGCTGCTTCAGGGCATCGCCACCCTGGAAGAGGGCGGGACCGATGGAGCGGGCGGGATTGACGGAAGTGCCGGTGTAGCGGATGCAGGCGAGATGCACGAGGATGAGGGAGAGACCGATGGCGAGTCCGGCGAAGTTGCCGGCGCCCTTCTTCTCATCGGTGGTTCCGAGGACTACAAGCACGAACACACAGGTGAAGAACACCTCGGCGAGCAGGCCTCCCATGACGGAAACACCCTCCTGGCATGCGTTGGCGCCGGTTCCGGCGAAGTCAACATTGGCAGTGAGAAGCGCCAGGATGGCGGAACCGAGGATGGCGCCGATGACCTGGAAAAGCATATAAAAGGCAGCGTCCTTGCCGCTCATCTTGCCCGAGAGCCAGACCGCGAGGGTGATGGCGGGATTGATGTGGCAACCGGAGATGCCGCCGATGGTATAAGCCATGGCGACGACGGCAAGACCGAAAGCGAAGGCAGTGCCGACGACGGTGGCGGCGATGGCGTTGGTACATCCGAGACTGACTGCAGTCCCGCATCCCATGAGAAGCAAA
>JBGUGW010000157.1:0-1163 GCA_045111695.1 Candidatus Cryptobacteroides sp.
GCGAAGTCATCCCTCAGGGAGTGGATGACGTGTAGATCGTTGACACCGTCGGTGCCGGCGACTCGTTCACCGCAGCTTTCGTAGTGGCCTATCTGCGCGGCGACACGCTCGCGGAAGCCCAGCGGCTCGCATCCGCGACCGCCTCATATGTCTGCTCCCGCAAGGGAGCCATGCCTGAATAACAACACTGAAACTTATTGATATCATGAAAGCAAAATCATTGATCGTGATCTGTCTCGCCCTGCTCGTTACGGGCAGCGCCTTCGCCCGCGACCATGTCCGCGGCCAGCTGAAAGTCGGCGCCGCGAAAGTGGATGTCACCCCGGGTCCGGACCAGCTTGGCCGTAACTCATACGGAGTCCTCGACCATACGCACTTCCGTGTGATTCTTTTCTCGAACGGCACCACCATTGCCGGCCTTGCCAATGTCGACGGCAATGCCAACCAGCGTTGCGTCGACGCCGTCAACGAGCGTATCGAGAAGGAGTTCGGCATCCCTCAGGGCAACATCATCTACAACGGCACTCACTGCCACTCCACCGGTACCGTACCTGCGGACGAACTGACCGAGAGGATGTACCAGGCCATCAAGCAGGCATACGAGAAGATGGTTCCGGCCAAGGTCGGAGTCGGCAACGGCGTCTGCTACCTCAATGTCAAGCGCGACCTTTTCGATCCCGAGCGCGGGACATGGTGGGAAGGCCCCGACTATGACGGCAAGTCCGACAAGACCGTCGGCGTGCTCTACTTCGAGACCCTCGACGGCAAGCCTATCGCGACCTATTACAACTACGCGATGCATGCCGTCATCACCGGCCAGCTCGACATGATTACGGGCGATTTCCCCGGCAAGTCCGAGGAGTATATCGAGAGCCGTTACGGCGATGATTTCGTCGCCATATTCTCCTCCGGTGCCGCTGGCGACCAGAACCCCCTCTATTTCCAGCAGACCTTCGACCTGCGCGACATCCGCATTGCGGAGTATGCCAAGCGCGGCGAGGACATCTCCAACAGGATGCCTCCCGGAGGCCAGGGCCTCGACCGCAACGACCCTGAGGTGCACCGCCTGATGGAAGAGCAGAAGAAGATGGCTGAGAGCTATGGTCAGATCCTCGGCGAGGAGGTCAAGTATGTAATCATGATGATGCGTCGCTTCGAGACCG
>JBGUGW010000158.1:0-3885 GCA_045111695.1 Candidatus Cryptobacteroides sp.
CAACTCGCGCTGCTCCCGATACTGCCGAATTTCAGCTGGCGGGTTTCATTCTGATGTCCCTGAACAAATCGTCTTGATTTGTTCAGAATTGCCGGTTTTTCCGCCAAATCTGAACAAAACTAGCGTTTTTGTTCACCGGAAGGTCGGATCAGAAGACCAGGACGGCCTTGACGGGGAAGTGGTCGGAGATGAAGGTGCGGTCGTAGTAGGGCTTGGTGACGGTCTCGAAGCGAGTGCAGTTGAAACCCTTGTACCAGACGTAATCGATGGTTTTCTGGTCCTTGCCCCATCCGTTGTACGAGAAGTGGTCGTCAGTGACGACCGCAGAGGCGCGGGCGTTCTGGAACCCTTCCTTCATCGGAGCCATGTAGTCGTTGGAGATGTCCATGTTGAAATCCCCCGTGACGATGACGGGAAGACCGTCCTTGTTGAGTTCCGAGATCTTGTCGGTCAGGAGCTTGACGCCTTTCTGCTGCGCCTCGACGCCGACATGGTCGATATGGGTGTTGACGAAGAAGAATTTCCTGCCGGTTGCCTTATCCTTGAAGACGGCCCAGGTGGCGCAACGGTTGCAAGCGCCGTCCCAGCCACGGCTGGCGACATCGGGAGTATCTGACAGCCAGAAGGTTCCCCATTTCTGGAGCTTGGTGGTCTTTGTATTATACATCACCGCCATCATTTCGCCGGCTTTCTTGCCGTCGTTGCGGCCGACGCCGATGATCTTGTAGTATTTGTCAAGGACTTCACCGAGATATTCGAACTGGTCGTACAGGACCTCCTGCATGCCGACGACATCGGGACGCTGGTCGTCCAGCATCATCGCGGAGGCGGGGTAGCGGTACTGCCAGGAGTTGGTGCCGTCCTCGGCGGTGCCGTAGCGGATGTTGTAGCTCATGGCGACGATGCCCTCCCTCTCCCCTTTCGCGAAGGACGCAAAGGGGAGAAGGATGACCGTCAATATCAGGATGAATCTCTTCATAGCCGTAAAAACCCGGGATTAAAGGTTCCGGAGAAGGTTGTTGAGGTTGACCTTGCGGTCGATGAGGGCGCGGAGCTCCGCAATCGGAACGCGCTCCTGCTGCATCGTGTCGCGGTCGCGCACGGTGACGCAGTTGTCCTCGAGCGAATCGTGGTCGACGGTGATGCAGAACGGGGTGCCGATGGCATCCTGGCGGCGGTAACGCTTGCCGATGGAGTCCTTCTCGTCATACTGGCAGTTGAAATCGAACTTGAGGTCGTCCATGATCTGCTGTGCGAGCTCCGGCAGGCCGTCCTTCTTGACGAGCGGCATGACCGCGGCCTTGACGGGAGCGATGGGAGCGGGGATGGAGAGGACTACGCGGCTCTCGCCGTTTTCGAGCTGTTCCTCCTTGTAGGAGTGCGAGAGGACGGCCAGGACCATGCGGTCCACGCCGATGGAAGTCTCGACGACGAAGGGAGTGTAGCTCTCCCCCGCCTCGGGATCGAAGTACTGGATCTTCTTGCCGGAGAACTTCTGGTGGTTGCCCAGGTCGAAGTTAGTACGGGAGTGGATTCCCTCGAGTTCCTTAAAGCCGAAGGGGAACTGGAACTCGATGTCGGTAGCGGCGTTCGCATAGTGGGCAAGCTTCTCGTGATCGTGGAAGCGGTAATTCTCGGCTCCCATGCCGAGGTTGACATGCCACTTCATGCGGGTCTCCTTCCATTTTGCGAACCAGTCAAGCTCGGTGCCGGGCTTGATGAAGAACTGCATCTCCATCTGCTCGAATTCGCGCATGCGGAAGATGAACTGGCGGGCGACTATCTCGTTGCGGAAGGCCTTGCCGATCTGGGCGATGCCGAAGGGGATCTTCATGCGGCCGGTCTTCTGGACGTTGAGGTAGTTCACGAAGATGCCCTGGGCGGTCTCGGGACGCAGGTAGATGGTATTTGCGCCGTCGGCGGTGCTGCCCATCGAAGTGCTGAACATGAGGTTGAACTGGCGGACGTCGGTCCAGTTACAGGTGCCGCTGATGGGGCAGACGATGCCGCAGTCTATGATGATCTGGCGGTACTCCGCGAAGTCGTTGGCCTTCTCGGCCTTGACGTAACGCTCGTGGACCTCGTCATATTTAGCCTGCTCGCGGAGGACGTTGGGGTTGGTCGCGCGGAACTGAGCCTCGTCGAAGCTGTCGCCAAAACGCTTGCGGCCCTTGGCAACCTCCTTGTTGATCTTTTCCTCGATCTTGCCGAGATAGTCCTCGATGAGGACGTCGGCACGGTAGCGCTTCTTGGAGTCCTTGTTGTCGATGAGCGGGTCGTTGAAAGCTCCCACATGGCCGGACGCCTCCCAGATCCTGGGATGCATAAATATACAAGAGTCGATGCCCACAATGTTCTCATTGAGGCGCGTCATGGCGTTCCACCAATACTGCTTGATATTGTTCTTGAGCTCGACGCCCATCTGTCCGTAGTCGTACACGGCGGCCAGGCCGTCATAAATCTCACTGGAAGGGAAAATGAAACCGTATTCCTTGCAGTGGGCGACAAGTACCTTGAAAAGTTCTTCCTGTGTCATATTGTCAATTGTTTATCGTGCAAAAATAATCATTTCCTTTTAAAAAGAGCCGGGAACGCGCGGCGAAGCCGCCGATTTGCGATCTCGTCGAGCGGAACGAGGACGAAATCGCGCTCCCCGATGAGCGGGTGCGGCACCTGCAGGCGAGGGTGGTCGATAACATGTGTCCCGAAGAAAAGGATGTCGATGTCGATGGGGCGAGAATGGTAGATGCGACGACCGGAGGCGTCGTATTCGGGGGCGCCGGCGCGGCCGAGGCGGCGCTCGACGGCCTTGACCGTGTCAAGGACTTCAAGCGCCTGCGCCTCCGCGCCGGACCGCTTGCGCGGCAGCGCGTACATCACGGCGCAGTTGAGGAAATCCTCGCCCTGAAAGCCCCAGGAAGGGGTTTCGATAATATTTGAAAGGTGTTTGTATCCCGTCCCGAAAGCCTCGTCGAGCATGGCGAGCGCCGCTTCTATGTTGGCGCGGCGGTCGCCCATGTTGGAGCCGAGGGACAGGTACAGGTTGATCATCTCACTTCGTCTCTTCTACAACGTCATCGTCATCGAAATCGATGTCGTAGCCCAGTATGACGCGGGCCTCGTCGGAGAGCATGCTCTGGTCCCAGGCCGGCTCGAACACGAGGTCTATCTCGCATCCGGTGACGCCGGGGACATCCTCCACACTGCTTTTAACTTCCGCCATGACCTCGTCGGCCATAGGGCAGTTGGGAGCGGTGAAGGTCATCTTGATGTATACCAGACGGGACTTGCGGATATTGAGTTCATAGATCAGTCCCAGGTCATAGATATTGACCGGAATCTCGGGATCATAGACTTGCTTCAGGGCCAGTATGACCTTCTCGTACAGGGGAGCGATCTCCTTGATGTCTTCGGCCGTAAGCACTTCCTCCACAGCCTCTTTCTCTTTCTTTTCAAACAGTCCCATTTCTCTTCACAGGTTGGATTCGGCAGCGCCGCGGATGGTCTGGATCATCGATACGAGGCCGTTGGCGCGGGTGGGGGAAAGGTTCTCCTTCAGCCCGATGCGGTTCAGGAAGGAGAAATCGTCTGCCGCGATCTCCTCCGGAGTGCGGCCGGAATATACGCTGATGAGCAGCGAAATGATGCCTTTGGTGATGATGGCGTCGCTGTCGGCGGAGAAGTACAGTCTCCCCTCCTCCATGCCCCAGTCGAGCCAGACGCGGGACTGGCAGCCCTTGATGAGCCTGTCGTCCGTCTTCTTCTCCTCGGGATAGGCGTCGAGGTTCTTGCCCAGCTCAATCAGGTATTCGTATTTGTCAAGCCATTCGTCGTACATGGAGAAATCGACCACGATCACCTCCAGCACATCTTTCAATGTCTTTT
>JBGUGW010000159.1:0-5895 GCA_045111695.1 Candidatus Cryptobacteroides sp.
TCCAGGACGTCTGCATGAGCAAAAATGGGCGGAGATGCCTTCCTTTCCTTGCATTCGCTTCGGAAATCCTGCGAGCGCGCCACGGCGAGGGCCGGCTCGGAGACATCGACGGCCACCACCTCCGTGCCGGGGGCAAGGAGGGCGACCGCCCAGGCGATGCAGCCCGAGCCGGTGCAGAGGTCGAGGACGCGCACAGGGGCGGCGTGACGCCCGTACGGGCTCCGCTGCCGCTGCAGGCGCGCCGCCTCCTTCACCGCTTCGCGGACCAGCTGCTCCGTCTCCGGCCTAGGGATAAGCACGTCAGGCGTCACCTTGAACCTGAATCCGCAGAAATCGGCAAAGCCCAGCACGTACTGGACGGGCTCGCCGGCGACGAGTCTCTCCAGCGCGACGAGCAGTCCGGGCTCCCGTGACGGGTCGACGACCGTCTCCGGCTCCACGATATGCGTATAGCTCTGAACCCCCAGCAAGGCCTCGCACAGCATCAGCACGATGTTGTGCGCCTCCTTTGAAGGGTACAACGGCTCAAGGGACCGTGTCCCCTTATGTATGAAATCGGAAAGCAGCATCAGCTACGAATTCTCGATGATGGTGGAGAGGAATGAAGTCATGTCCATCCCTGCGGTGCGTATCATGCGGGGCACGAGGGAAGCGCTGGTCATTCCGGGTATCGTATTAATCTCCAGGAAGTAAAGTCCCTCGTCCGAGAGGATGAAATCGACGCGCACGATGCCGGAGCAGCCCATGCGTTTGTATATCTTGGCGGTGGTCTCCTGCACCAGGACGCGGATGTCGTCGGAAACGGGAGCCGGACAGATCTCCTGGCTGTGGCCGTTGTACTTGGCATCGTAATCGAAATAGTCGTTCTCCGAGACAATCTCAATGAGCGGCAGTGCACGGACGTCCTTGCCGTCGAAGTAGGCGGCACAGGTTAGTTCCCGACCGGAGACGCCTTGCTCCACAAGGACAGAAGGCCCCTCCGAGAATGCGAACTGGATGGCAGTGAGGAGATCCTCCGGCTTCACCACCCTGGTGATGCCGAAACTGGAACCGCCTTCGGTAGGCTTGACGAAGACCGGGAACCTGAGCTTGCGGGCGGCTTCGGCCACGAATGCCTCGAGGTCCGCGCCCTTGCGCACGAACGCATCGGGCGCGCACTTGACGAAGTCCACATCCCTGAGATAGTTCTTGCAGGCGTACTTGTCGAATGCGACCGCGCTGACGAAGGAGCTGCAGCTGCTGAACGGGATGCCGAGCATCTCGAAATAGCCCTGGAGCAGTCCGTTCTCGCCGGGACGGCCATGCTGCATGATGTAGATGAAGTCGAACTTGACCTTCTCGCCAAGGACGTTGACGGAGCAGTCGTTCTTGTCAACTTCGGGGCGCGATCCCTCCGGGAAAATGACCCTCATGGCGTTCTTCTTGCGATAGGCGACGAGCTGCCACCGGCCGAACCTGGCCAGGATCTCGTAGACGTCATAGACGTGCTCGTCGATGCGGGACGCCGTATACTCCCCGCTCCGGCACGCGACCTCCCACTCCGAGGAATCGCTGCCGTAGAAGACTGCAATGGAACTGTACTTGGACATATGTCAATCGAAATAATACTCTTCTTCTTTCCTCTCAGTGCTGGTCTTGGGCTCCTCGACCGTACCGATGATCTCGGGCAGGAGGGCCATGCCGGCAGGCTCTATGAACGTATCGGCCTCATTGATGCCGAGGGTGCCGTCCTTGAGAACCTTCTTCATCCAGATGCCCCAGATGGGCAGGGCGGCATTGGAGCCCTGTCCGAGGGATGTGGACTGGAAGTGTACCTGACGGTCCTCGCAGCCAACCCAGACGCCGGCGGTGATGGACGGCGTATAGCCGATGAACCATCCATCGGAATTGTCGTTGGTCGTACCGGTCTTGCCTCCGATCTGGCCGCGCAGGCCGTAAACCGAGCGGAGGCGTCCGCCGGTACCGCCGTTGACGACGTTCTGCATCATCTGGACCATCGTATATGCAACGTTCTCGTTCAGGGCGTCACGCTTGCCTCCGGTGAACTCGCTGATGACATTGCCGAGGTTGTCCTCGATGCGTGTCACGAACACGGGCTCGCAGAACACTCCGCCTGACGGGAAAGTGTTGTATGCGGCGACCATCTCGCGGATGGACAGGTCAGCCGCGCCGACGCAGATGGACGGGACCGGGTCGAGATGCCCGGTGATGCCCATCGTACGCATGAGGCTGATCATCTGCTCGGGACCGCGAGAGAATGTCGGGTCGCCCTCGCAGAGTTTCTTCATGATGCCGGCGGCGATGTTGTTGCTGCTTATCTGGAGACCCTGGCGCATGGTCAGGGCGCGTCCCCTGTACTGGGCCGCATCGGTAGTTCTCGGCGTCCACTCCCTGCCATCGGCGAACACGAACGACACGGGATTGTTCATGAACTCCTCGTCCGGGGACATGCCGCTGAGGATACCCGTAGTATAAAGGAAGGGCTTGATGGTTGAACCGACCTGGCGGCGGCCCTGCCCGACGTTGTCGAACTTGAAGTAGCGGTAGTTGGGGCCGCCGACATAGGCCTTGACATGGCCCGTGGCGGGCTCGATGGCCATGAATCCCGCACGGAGGATGGACTTGTAATAGCGGATGGAATCGTCCGGGGTCATGGTAGTGTCCACGGATGTGGGCTTGCCGTCCTTGTCCCAGGCGAAAATCTTCATCTTCTGGGGCTCGGAGAACTGCTTGAGGATTTCGGCGTCGGAGACACCGGCGTTCTTCTGCAGACGATAGCGGTCGCTCCAGCGGCGCGCCTGCTGCATCAGGCGGTTCCGCGTCGCTTCATCCACGTCGTTGGCGAAAGGCTTGTTGGTGAGGTTGCGGGACTCGCGGATGAAGCTGTTCTGGAGGGTCTTGCCGAGGTGCTCTTCGACAGCTTCCTCCGCGTACTGCTGCATCTTGTAATTGATGGTGGTATAGATGCGCAGGCCGTCGCGGTCGAGGTCGTAGGGCTCCCCGTTGGCTTTCTTGTTCTTGGTGAGCCAACCGTAGAGCTCGTCCTGTATCCACCGCAGCGAATCGGCGGAATACTCCTCCCTGTCCGAGTAGGAGGAACGCTTGGGCTTCTCAGCCGACATTATTCGGCGGAGCATGTCGCGGAAATACGGAGCATGTCCGGCGTTGTGGTCCTGGACCTGATAGTTGTCGACGTTGATGGGTATCTGGCTGATGGAGTCACACTCAGCCTTGGTGAGATATCCTGACCTCGTCATGCGCTCGAGAACGGTGTTGCGACGCTGCAGGGCCTTGTCGGGATTGAGGCGGGGATTGTAGCGGGTGGGCTTGTTGACCATGCCCACGAGCATGGCGCTCTCCTCCACCGTCAGCTCGGAAGGCTGCTTGTCGAAGAAGGTCAGGGCCGCGGCCTTGATGCCGTAAGCGCTGCTGCCGAAGAAGATGGAGTTGAGATACATGTCAACGATCTCCTCCTTGGTATAATTCCTCTCGAGCTTCACCGCCGTGATCCACTCCTTGAGCTTGGTCCAGACCATCACGACCTTGGACCATCCCGGAATCTTGCTCTTCACCTCGCGGCGGGGATAAAGGGTCTTGGCCAGCTGCTGGGTGATGGTACTTCCGCCGCCCTGGCTGGTGTCAGTCATGAGCAGGGTCTTGAAGAACACGCGGCCGAGGCCGATCATGTCGATGCCGGAATGCTTGTAGAAGCGCTTGTCCTCTGTGGCGACGGCCGCCTGGACAAGGCTGGGGGCCAGTTCTTCATAACTGGCATAGGTGCGGTTCTCGATATGGAAAGTGGTCAGGATCTCGCCTCCGTCGGCAATCACCTGCGTGGCAAGCTTGCTGTCAGGGTTCTCCAGTTCCTCGAACGAAGGGATCTTTGCGAAGATCCAGACGAGGATCAGGAGGGCCAGGATCAGCGCCACTGGAGCGGTGATGAGTATCCAGAACCACTTGGTTATTTTCTTGCGTGTGCTGTCTTTCATATTATATATTTTTCTCGACTTACGTCGAGCGCTTGAAGCCGGCGTACAATCCCGACAAAATTACGCATTAAAATTTGGAAAATTGCCCAGTTTGTGATTTTCTTTGCAGTCAATTATAAATTTGACAGACTAGTGATGGAGAATTTGGTAATCGTGGAGTCGCCGGCGAAAGCCCAGACATTCCAGAAGTATTTGGGGAAGGATTTCACTGTAAAGGCAAGCTTCGGACACATCCGCGACCTGCAGGACAAGAAACTCAGTGTCAATGTGGACAAGGGCTTCGAGCCCGAATATGTGGTCCCCGCCGACAAGCGCAGGGTGGTGGCCGACCTGAAGAAAGCCGCTGCCTCTGCAGGCACCGTATGGCTCGCTTCCGATGAGGACCGTGAAGGAGAGGCCATCTCCTGGCACCTCTGCGAGACCCTCGGTCTCGACCCCGAACGCACCAAGCGCATCGTCTTCCATGAGATCACCAAGGATGCCATCCAGAACGCCGTCAAGAATCCCCGTACGATAGACATGAATCTCGTGAACGCGCAGCAGGCCCGCCGCGTGCTCGACCGCCTCGTCGGTTTCGAGCTCTCGCCGGTGCTCTGGCGCAAGATCCAGCCGAAGCTTTCGGCCGGCCGCGTCCAGTCCGTCGCGCTGCGCCTCATCGTGGACCGCGAGAAGGAGATCATGGCTTACAAGAACGAAGGGTACTACCGCGTGGACGCGGTCTTCCATCCTGAAGGGACACCCGCCTCGGTCAAGGTCAAGGCCACGCTCGGCACCCGTTTCAACACTCTGGAGGAGGCCCGCAAATTCCTAGAGGACAGCATCGGGGCACGCTTCACCGTCGGCTCCCTCGAGAGCAAGGAGACGTCGCGCTTCCCCGCTCCGCCTTTCACTACCTCCACCCTACAGCAGGAGGCTGCACGCAAGCTCCATTTCTCCGTGAACGTGACGATGCGCCTGGCGCAGAGCCTGTACGAGCGCGGACTTATCACCTACATGCGTACCGACTCCACCAACCTTTCCTCGCTGGCCCTCGGCACGTCCAAGAAGTTCATCCTCGACAATTTCGGAGAGGAATACGCCCACCCGCGCCAGTTCCGCACCCATTCCAAGGGCGCGCAGGAGGCGCACGAGGCCATACGCCCGACCTTTATCGAGAATACTACCATCGAGGGTTCGGCCCAGGAGCAGAAGCTCTACAACCTCATCTGGAAGCGCACCGTGGCCTCGCAGATGGCCGATGCGCGCATCCTCAACACCTCCATCAAGGTCGACTCGGACAAGCGCGAGGAGAAGTTCAGCATCCAGGCCGCCCAGGTCCTCTTCGACGGCTTCCTCAAGCTTTACATGGAGGGGACCGACGATGAGTCCGGCGACGATGAGGAGACCGTGCTGCCCCCGGTTCATGTCGGAGACGTCATGGAGTCCAAGGGAATCACCGCGGAGTGCAAGTTCACCCAGGCCCCGCCGCGCTACTCCGAGGCCACCCTCATCAAGAAGCTCGAAGAGCTCGGCATCGGCCGGCCTTCCACATACGCCCCTACCATCAGCACCCTCACGACCGGCCGCGGCTACATCGTCAAGGGCGACAAGGAAGGACACAAGGTCCCTGTCACCAATCTGGCACTTAAGAACGGAGCCGTGAGCGAAAACTCCAAGACCGAGATCGTCGGGGCCGAGAAGGGCAAGCTCCTGCCCCAGGAGATCGGAATGATAGTCACGGACTATCTCGTCCAGAATTTCCCGGACATCCTCGACTACGATTTCACCGCCAATGTCGAGAAGGATTTCGACCGCATTGCCGAAGGCAAGCAGGTCTGGAATTCCATGATAGGGGCATTCTATTCCCCGTTCCACAGCAAGGTGGAGGACGTGCTCGGCGACAGGCAGTACAGCAAAGTCAGCCGCG
>JBGUGW010000160.1:0-10757 GCA_045111695.1 Candidatus Cryptobacteroides sp.
TTGCCCTGATGAGGGAGGTAAGCCTGCGTATGGTCTTGAAGAACATCTTGCTGCCGATGGCCGCCACCGGCATGAGTATGAGCAGCACCCATAGAAGAGAGGGCTCCAGCACGAACAGGAACCCGGAAGCGGCGACAAGCTGCACCAGCGTCACGATGAAATCCGGCACGCGCGTACAGAGAAGGTCGACGACCACACGGGTATCCTCTTCGAGACGGTTCACCATGTCCCCGGAATGGAAGGCCTCGCGGCCGTTCCACTCGCTGTCCAGGATATGCCCGAAGACCTTGGCCCTGAACATGTTCTGCGTCTTGGTGACTATCATACCCTCCCACCAGCCGAACGCCACGCCTGAGATGACCTGGACCAGCATTATCCCGACCATGTAGCCCACATATAGGCCTATAGGCTCGGAAGAGACGCCCGTGGCGATGTCAACGAGGGCCTTGCACACCCACACGAAAGCCATCGAAGCGGCTATGCGCACGACTCCGATGAGGCAGCTCACGAGGACTTTTCCCCTGAGCGGGCGGCCCATCACCGCCAGGCCTTTCATGCAAGTGCGAAAATCTTTCATGGCATGTTATTCTTGTGCAATACCCGCCTCGATCCAGGTACGGGCGATGTTCTCCGCGTCACGCATGGCGATCTCCTCGGAGACGTCATAGCGTTCAAGCAGCAGGTCCCTGAGGGTCTCGGCCGTGAACTCCTTGCCCTCCACCGACTTCCACAGATAAGCCGCGGAGGAGTTGAGGGAGATCATCTTGTTGAAATTGATCTGCGCGACGCTTTCCGGCGTCACTATGAACTCCTTGCCCAGGGGGCGGAGCCTGAATCCTTCTACTATCTTCATATAAAAATCCTCCTGTATATACCCAGGAAAACGCGGCGGAAGAGCGTCGGCATCGTACGCCAGGCTCGCGCCCGGCGCATGGCCTTCCGTCCCCTGCAGTCCGCTTCCCTGCCATTTTCCTTCAAAATGTTCAACGCAGTCCCGGCGATATCCGACCGCCGGCATTGCTCCACGTTCCGGAGATTGCCGTCCCCCTTGAGGGTGACGGAGTCCCCGTCGACCGCGAAGACGCGGTGCAGTACGTAAACCCCTTCGCGGATCTCCGCGAGGACTATATCCCCGACCTCCAGCGTGTCCAGCCTGCGCAGGTTCACGCTGTCGCGTCCTCCCCGGATGAAGGGCAGCATGCTGTTGCCCTTGGTGGGAATCACGACGTCCTTTCCTTCGGCGAGCATCGACTTGACCTCGCCCAGGAGGATGGAGTTCGGTACGACGACCTTATTCATCCCCTCCCTCCTTCTTTACCGCAGCCGCGCAGACACGGGCCGCATCCTCATCCGGCAGGCAGTCCAGCGTGTAGCACGGCACGTTCAGGGCGATGTGCTCCAGGGTCTTGTGCTGGCCGTCAGCCATCCCGCGGTCGGCCTTGAAGCCGGAACATGAGGAATAGACCGAGGCGTAGGACTCCAGGGTGTTCTGCCTCTTGATGGCATTGAACTTGGCCTGGCGTATGCGGACGATGGCGCCTATCGGCGCGCTGACGTTGCGGTAGCAAGGGGTCTTGCCGCTCCACGGCGAACCGTATACGCGGGTGACGCCGTCCTCGTCGACGCGTATGACGGGATTGTCGTCATTCATCAGTTCGCTCCCCTCTATATGCTTGAGCCACAGGCCGCTGTGCGTACTCTTGCCGGTACCGCTCTTCCCGAGGAACAGATATCCACGGCCGCAGTTCATTATGACCGAAGCGTGCATCTCCAGCGTCTGATACGGAGCGCTCCTGAAAGCGAACATGAGCATCAGGGAGTTGTTGACGGCAAAGAGTGCGGATGACTGTGAGGTCTTCAGGAACTCAATACGTCCCTCGCGGTAGTCAGGAGACATGAGCATCCTTGCGCAAGGAGGAAGGGTGGCGAGAGGAGCCGTCTCCACGAGACATCCTTCCTTGCAGGAATACAGGTCCAGGCGGGGCTGGCCCTCTTCCTCCGGCTCGGCCACATACAGAGGAGCCTTGTCCGTGACGGACAGGCTCTCCACGGCGGAGAGGACGAAGAGAGGGTCGGCCACGGGTTCCGTGACGAACTCGTCGTACTGCGTCAGGAGGGGCCAGAGCGCGGCTCCGTCCGGCAGCTCGAGGTGGAAGGTATGTCCTGCTACGCAGAATGCCTTGGTCATATCGCTGATGGTGTTTACAATCCGCTAAGATACACATAAAAACAGTCTTTGACAAATGGCGGATTCAAAATCAGTTTCTTTGAAAAATAAAACGGGAATAGTCGCGGTTTTTGTTTATCTTTGTAAGTTATGTAATAAATCCACTTTCATGGAAGCTAACAACAATACCGTCAAGCTATACTACAATACCGAGAGGGAAAAACTCCGGATGCCCGAATACGGGCGCAACATCCTCAGGATGGTCGAGCAGCTCAGGGACATCGAGGACAGGGACAAGCGCAGCGAGCAGGCCAGGGCCGTGGTCAAGGTCATGGAACTCCTCAACCCCCAGGTCCACCAGCAGGAGAACTACGAGCAGAAACTCTGGGACCACCTTTACCTGATAGCCGGACTCGACCTCGACATCGATTCGCCTTATCCCGCCCCGGTCGTGGTGGAGCTCAGCTCCCGGCGGCAGGTGATCCCCCTCAAGAACAACGCCGTCAAGGCCACGCACTACGGCCGCAACATAGAGAGCATCATCGACCTCATCGCCACCGAGCCAGAGGGCGAGGTCAAGACCGCGATGATACGCTCACTGGCCATCTACATGCGCCAGCAGTACCTCATCTGGAACAAGGACAGCGTCGCTGACAAGACCATTTTCAACGATATCGAGAAGCTATCAGACTACCGCATCAAGGTTCCCGAAGGCATCAGCCTCACCAAGATTGCCGACTCCGCCTCGTTCTCGAGGCCGAGCATGAGCATCAACGTCGGAGGCGTCCAGCAGCCCCAGAACCGCGGGTGGAACAACAAGAGAAGGAAAAACAACCGGAAAAAATGATCAGACTGCCGAAACTCAAATTCTGGGACACCTGGGACGACAGGCAGAAGACCGGGGCGGTCAAGGCCCTGGGAGCGGCGCTCGCGCTGTTCGCCCTGTTCACCCTGCTTGCCATGGTCTCCTATGTCTTCACCTGGAAGCAGGACCAGAGCCTGCTCCGTGATCCGGCGATGATGGATCAGGCCGTCGGTGTGGCCAACCTCGGCGGCAAGCTGGGCCTCAAGTGGGCCAATACCCTCATGGTCAAATGGTTCGGACTCGGAAGCTTTGCTTTCCTGATCCTGCTATTCGCCATGGCAATACGCCTGCTCGCAGGCCGTTGGAAGAGGTCTTTGCTCAAGACTGCGCTCGTCACCCTCAGCGGCGCTCTGGTCGCCGCGCTGCTCTGCGCCTTCATAGGCCGGCTCGCCGGCATCCAGACACTCTTCGGCGCAGGCCCGGGTGGCGAATGCGGCGCCCATGTCACCGGCTGGCTGACCAACCTTTTCGGCCCCGCAGTGACCGGGGTCCTGCTCTGCGCCCTCACCATGGGCTGGCTGATCCTGTCCAGCAAGCGCTTCTCGGAGTGGTTCGGGAGTCTGGGAGCCAAGGATGCGGACAAAACCGAAGAGACTGTTCCCAGCTTTGAGAAAGCCGAGGAAAAGGTCTCCGAACGCAAGCCGGTCCTTCCTTTCAGGAAGCGCCGTGAGCCCGAGCCGGAGCCCGAACCCGAACCGGAACCTCAACCCGAGCCCGCTCCGGTCATCCCCGCACCTTCTCCGTTGAAAGCTTCTGTCAACCCGGTTTCCGCTCCTGCTGAAACGGCTGAAGGCAATTTCGAGATCGACCGCGGCGAGGATCTCGACACCGAAGTGAAAGAACAGCTTCCGCGCATCGACATACGCCTGGATCCCCCCGAGGGCCTTCCTTCATACAAGTTCCCCAGCCTGGATCTCCTGGAAGACCATGCCTCCGGAACGCAGATAGTGTCCGACGAGGAGCTCAACCGCAACAACAATAAGATCCGCTCCACGCTCAAGAACTACAAGATCGAGATCGTGGACGTCAAGGCCATAGTAGGCCCGACCGTCACGCTTTACAAGGTCTACCCCGCCCCGGGCGTCAAGATTGCCAATATCCGCAGTCTCCAGGACGACATCGCCATGTCTCTCAATGCACGCGGAGTGCGCATCGTCACGCTGCCTGATTCCGTCGGTATCGAGGTCGCCAATGACAAGCCTTCCATCGTGCCGATAAAGGGCCTGCTGAACGACGAGGCGTTCCGCAACAGCAAGGCGGAGCTGCCCGTCGCCATAGGCTGCACCATCACCAAGAAGGTCAAGGTCTTCGACCTGGCGGACTCGCCTCACCTCCTTGTGGCGGGAGCCACCAAGCAGGGCAAGTCCGTCGGCCTGAACGTCCTCATCGCCTCTCTCCTCTATTCCAAGCACCCGGCCGAGATGAAGCTGGTCTTCATCGACCCGAAGATGGTGGAATTCTCGGCTTACGGCCGCCTGCTCAAGCACTATCTCGCCGTCCTGCCGACATATGCCGACGAGGATGAGGAGGCCGAGAACGCCATCGTCAAGAAACCCAAGGAAGCCGAGAAGATACTGCGTTCGCTCTGTACCGAGATGGACGAACGCTACGAACTCCTCAGCAAGGCATACGTCAACAACATCAAGCTCTACAACGAGCGGTACAAGGACCGCAAGCTCAACCCCGAGAACGGACACCGTTTCCTCCCCTACCTCGTGGTCATCATCGACGAGTACGCCGACCTGGCCATGTCCGGCGGCAGCGGCTCGGAGGCGAAGAACATGCAGAAGAGCATCATGGGGTCGATCGTGCGCCTAGCCCAGAAGGGTCGCGCCGCCGGCATCCACGTCGTCATAGCCACCCAGCGTCCTTCAGTGGACGTCATCACCGGCCTCATCAAGGCCAACTTCCCGGCCAGGATCGCTTTCCGCGTGACCACGCGCATTGACTCCAACACCATCCTCGACAATACCGGAGCGGAGAAACTCATAGGCCGCGGCGACATGCTCTACTACGCCGGAGTCGAGACCGAACGCATCCAGTGCGGCTTCATCTCCAACGATGAGATCAACACCATCACGGAGTTCATCGGCGACCAGCAGGGCTACAAGAAGAGCTACAGCACTCCGTACTACCTGCCTTCACCGGAGCCTACCGAAGGCGAAGGCGGAGGCGGCATGATAGACATGAAGGACCTCGACGAGCGCTTCGAAGAAGCGGCCAGGATGGTCGTAATGACACAAAAAGGCTCGACTTCGGACCTTCAGCGCAAACTCGGCATGGGTTATGCAAAAGCTGGTCGTGTAATGGATCAACTCGAGGCCGCCGGCATCGTAGGACCCCAGGAAGGTTCGAAACCGCGCCAGGTCCTCATCACGAACTTCGACGATCTCGATGCGATCCTCAAAGCCTTCATGAAATGAAAAGACTGACCGCACTCCTTCTCATGCTCCTGGGCATCTCCGCAGCAGGACAGAATGTCGTAACCGATTTCGCCAAGACCCTTTCGGATGCATGCGCATCGTTCGGGTATACCTACTCCATGAGCGGGCAGGTCCCGCTCAGCGGATCAGGAACGATACTCCTCCAGGGAGACGCCTTCGTCATGAAGGGAGACGGACTGGAAGTGTATTGCGACGGCGCTACACGCTGGACGGTGGACACGGCAGCCGAGGAGTGCTACATAGAGAGCGTCAAGGAGGGCGGACTCGACTACGAGGCCAATCCCGCCCTGATAGTGGGTGCCGTAGACAAGGCTTTCAAACTGAAGAAGACCGTCTCCACCACCTTTAACGGGCAGAAAGTGACCCAGGCCGTGCTGGAGCCCGCCACCAAGGGCGGCAACATCACGGAGCTGTCGCTCATGCTCACTGCCGCGAAGAAACCTGCAGGACTGCTTGTCAACACCTCCGACGGCAATGTCATCACCGTCACGGTCAAGGACTTCAACCTCACTCCAGCCGGCCCGGCCAACGCATTCTCATTCGACACCAAGAAACTCGACAAAAGCTATTTCATAACCGACCTAAGATAACAGTCTATGGAAAAACCGAAAGTCTTTTTCACGGATTTCCGCACCAAGATGTACGGGGAGCCGATTCCCCGGAAATTGCAGCGCCTGATCCGTACAGCCGGCATCGGCAATATTGATTTTGACGGCAAGTTCGTTGCCGTCAAAATGCATTTCGGAGAGCTGGGCAACATCAGCTTCCTCCGTCCCAATTTCGCCAAGGCGGTCGTTGACGTCATCAAGGAGCTTGGAGGCAAGCCCTTCCTGACCGACTGCAACACCATGTACCCCGGCTACAGGAAGAACGCCCTGGAGCATCTCTACTGCGCCTGGGAGAACGGCTTCACTCCTCTCAGCGTGGGATGCCCCGTCATCATAGCCGACGGACTCAAGGGCACAGACGACATCGATGTTCCCGTCCGCGGAGGAGAATATGTCAAGGCAGCCCATATCGGCCGCGCTGTGATGGACGCCGACATCTTCATCAGCCTGAGCCATTTCAAGGGACATGAAGAAGCCGGATTCGGCGGCGCCATCAAGAATATCGGCATGGGCTGCGGCTCCCGCGCCGGCAAGAAGGACCAGCACAGCGCCGGCAAGGCGCAGATAGACTCCGTCCTCTGCCGCGGCTGCCGCAAATGCCAGAAGGAGTGCGCCAACGGCGGACTCGTCTTCGACGAGGAGCGCCGCAAGATGACAGTGACCGAACAGTGCGTCGGCTGCGGCAGGTGCCTCGGCGCATGCAACTTCGACGCCATCAGCTTTGCCGACAGCGTCGCCAACGAGATGCTCGGTTGCCGCATGGCGGAGTACGCCAAGGCTGTCGTCGACGGCAGGCCGCATTTCCACATCTCGCTCATCGTGGACGTATCTCCCAACTGCGACTGCCATTCCGAGAACGACGCTCCTATCATTCCGGACATCGGCATGCTGTGCTCGTTCGATCCCCTGGCACTCGATCAGGCCTGCGCGGACCTGTGCAATTCCGTCGAACCGTTCAAGAACGGCCAGGTAGGTGATAACATGGCCAAGCCCGGCTTCGTCAACTATTTCGACCTTTTCAAGAACAGCCGTCCCACCATTGACTGGAAGAGCTGCCTGGAGCACGCCGAGAAGATCGGCCTGGGCTCCAGGGACTACGAGCTCGTCAAAATGTAGCGTAACAGACTGCCCCCCTGATGAAACTCGACCAAAGACATATCGGTCCCCTGGCTGCAGGACTGGCGTTCCTCGCGGCTTTCGCTTTCTTCCTTTTTGCCTATCCCTACCATCTCCTGCGGAGGGAGCAGATGAGCCTGTTCGTATACGACTGGGACTACATCCGCCAGACATATAAGGGCATAGGATGGCTTGCCTGGTTCGGAGGCGATTTCGTGGACCAGTTCCTGCGCTTCCCCGTGGTGGGGCCTTTTATCATTGCACTCATTATCGTGGCAATTGCGGCAGCCGCATACAAGATTTGCCGTCATTTCTTCGGGAAATGGCCGTCGCTTGCGGTCGCTGCTGTATTCTATATCCTGTCGTTCTTCCGTGAGACTGAGAATTACTATTGCACGCAATACTCCGTGGCGGTACTGGGCTTCCTCGCCCTCCTGTTGGCCGCGCTCCGGTTCAGGAAGACATGGATGAAGCCCGTCGCTGCGGCGCTGTTCCTCGCATTCGGCGTCTGGGCCCTCGGATCCCCCACGCACAAGTACTGGGGCAGGCCCTGGGGCTTCCCCAACCTCGAATACGACAGGATCATAGGCCTGGACACCGAGGTCGAAAGGGAGCACTGGGACAAGGTCATGAAGCGTTCGAAGAAAGATCTGTACATGACCGAGGCCAGCTGCTGCTACAACCTCGCATTCGCCATGGACGGACGCCTGGGCCATTCACTCTTCAACTACGCCCAGAACTATGCCAACAGCCTCCTGCTGTGGATCACCACCGAGATCTCCCAGTTCTCCAGCGGCATCGCCGGAGAGGCATGGTACCAACTCGGCAACATGACTCTCGCCGAGCAGAGCGCGATGATCGCCCTCCAGGCTTCGCCGAGACATACGGGAGCGAGGTATCTCGTCCGTCTCGCCAAGGTCAACCTCATAAACGGCGAGGACGGTGCAGCGGAAAAGTACCTCGGCCTGCTCAGCAAGACCCTGTCCTACGGCAAATGGGCGCGGAGCGTGATGCCCGGGCATCAGGACGAGTCTACGAAGGCCTGGATAGCGGAAGCCCACGCCAGGCTCCCCAAATCCGATTTCGTATACAGCACCAATCAGTTCAGGCCGGTGCTTCTCGAGCTCGTGGATGCCGATCCGTCCAACACCATGGCCAGAGAATACCTGCTATGCTATGACCTGCTGATGTTCGACATGGAGCATTTCATGGAGGATTATTCCGAGGATATGATCGACGCTCCGATCTATCACGAGGCCGTCCTCATCTGGCTAAGCATGAGGGAGGAGCTGACTGCGGAGAAAGCGGCCGAATACGGAATCAGCACATCCACCATCAACAGGATGGAACGCTTTTTCCGTTATCCCGACAACTACCGCAATACCTACTGGTACTATTACATGAGGGAAATGGACAGACAATATTGACGACGCCATGAGACACGATATACTGTACAGATCATTCCTCCTTTTCATCGCCGGCGCCCTGATGCTGGGATGCCGCAGCGTGGATACCTCCACGCCTGCATATGGCAGCGAAGGCCCCCTGGTGATCTATCCTGACTACAAGGACGTTACCATCCCCTCCAACATAGCTCCCCTGAATTTCCGCTATGCGATGGAAGGCGCCCGCAAGGCGCGCACGACCTTCACGCTTGACGGAAAGTCCATAAGCATGAAAGGCACCGAAGTCGAATGGAAGGTTTCAAGGTGGAAAGGATTCATGGCCGGCGCAGCCGGCAAGACCATCACGGTGGAGGCCGAAGCCGTGATCGACGGCAGGAGAGTCACCGACAGCTGGTCGGTATACGTCAGCGATGATAGGATAGACTCTTACCTGACATACCGCCTCATCGAGCCGGCATACCAGAACTGGAACGAGGTTTCCATCATGGAACGCTGCCTGGAGGATTTCAGCGAGACGGTGATTTGCGACCACCAGCACACGGAGAATGCCTGCATGAACTGCCATATCCACGGACAGCAGCGCGGGGATCTCTCCATGTATTACATACGCGGACCCCACGGAGGAGCCATATTGAACCGTGACGGGCAGCTCAGGAAACTCACCCTCAATGCCGACGGCATGCTCTCCGGAACCGTCTACGGGGATATCCACCCTTCGGGACGATTCGGTGTTTTTTCCACCAACATAGTGCTCCCGGGCATGCATACCGTCGCGTCAAAACGCATGGAGGTTTACGACACTGCCTCGGATCTGACGGTCGCGGATTTCGACAGGAATGTCATGGTCAACGTGCCTCATGTGGCGCGGGCGGACGCCTTCGAGACCTTCCCCTGCTTCTCCGCTGACGGAAAGTCCGTTTTCTACTGTGTAGCGGACTCCATTGCAGTTCCGCAGAATGTCGAAAACCTCAGGTACGACCTGGTCAGGGCGGACTTCGACACATCTGACGGACGTATTGGAGAGCAGGTGGACACGCTCTGGAGCGGACACGCACACAATGGGTCCGTATGCCATCCAAAGGCGTCTCCGGACGGAAGATGGGTCATGTTCACCGTCGCCTCTTACGGAACTTTCCCCATCAATCACCCGGAAAGCACCCTGCATCTGGTCGATCTCGCTACGGGAGAATCCAAGGCGCTCGATGACGTCAAGGGGGACAAGTCCGACACATTCCACAGCTGGTCTTCCAACAGCCGCTGGTTCGTCTTTGCAAGCAAACGGGGGGACGGACAGTACGGCAAGCCGTATTTCTGCCATATCGACGAGAACGGCAATACCACCAAGCCTTTCGTCCTTCCCCAGAAGTCCTCGAGATTCTACGACTACAATCTCAAGTCGTTCAACATCCCCGATCTCGGGAAAGAATCCACCGGCATGACCATTAAAGACGCTGTCAGGATGTTCAAGTCCGACAACGAACCTTTCCGTCAGGCATTCTGATCAGTACAATAATAAAAAGAGGGGTGACCGAAACGGCCACCCCTCTTGGTTTAGATAACGGTTAGGACTAGTATCCAGGGTTCTGGACGAGGTTCTCGTTGACCTGCAGCTCGCTGTAAGGGAACGGATAGACTTCGTTCTTGCCAGCCTGGTAGCCATGGGTCTTGCCAGTGTTGTACGGGTTCCAGGTGACGGAGGCGTTGCCATTCTCATCAAGGGTGAACTCAGGAACCTTCTCATAGTGACCGGCGAGAGCCTTCGGAGCATCACCCCAGCGGACCAGGTCGACGAAGCGGCAGCCCTCGAGATAGAGCTCGAAGCGCTTCTCGTCCTTGACGTTCTGAAGTGTGAGCGGAGTGATAGGGGCTCCGGCACGCTCCTGGATCTTGTTCAGGGCCTTGAGTCCGCTGCCATCACCGTCGCCAGACTGGGCGCAAGCCTCAGCATAGAGGAGGAGCACCTCGGCGTAACGCATGTACATACGGTCGTTGATGTACGAGTATCCATTGCGGGCCTTGACGGCGTTCTGGTCACGATAGCGGAACTTCATGTCGAAGTATCCCTCATTTCCATGCACGGGGTTGATGGTCTTGAACTAAGGCTTTCCGGTGAAATCCATCTGAAGCACCTGCTCCCAAGATGCGACGGAA
>JBGUGW010000161.1:0-2126 GCA_045111695.1 Candidatus Cryptobacteroides sp.
GACGGAGGACAGCGTACTTGCCCTCGCGGGCAGCGAGCTGTGCGAAAGTACCGGCGGAACGTGCCATGGCGGCACCCTGGCCGGGACGGAGCTCGATGTTGTGCACGAGCGTACCAACAGGAATTTCACTGAGAGGGAGGGCGTTGCCGACCTCGGGAGCGACGCCGCTTCCGGAGGCGATGACCTGGCCCACCTTGATGCCGTTAGGAGCGATGATATAGCGCTTCTCGCCATCCTCGTACTGCACGAGGGCGATGCGGGCGGAGCGGTTCGGATCATACTCGATAGTCTGGACCGTTGCGGTGCACTCGTCCTTGTCGCGGAGGAAGTCGATGATGCGGTACATCCTCTTGTGGCCACCGCCGATGTAACGGACGGTCATCTGACCGGTGTTGTTGCGGCCGCCGGAGCTCTTAAGGGGTTCGAGCAATGATTTCTGGGGTTTCTTGGTGGTGATATCGTCGAAAGCGCTGATCACCTTGTTCCTCTGACCGGGGGTAACCGGTTTGAATTTTCTAACTGCCATTGTCTGTCCCTCCCTTAAATATTAGCATAGAAGTCGATCTTATCGTCACCGGCAAGGGTGATGTAAGCCTTCTTGAAATGGTTCATGCGTCCACGGAGAAGTCCGGCCTTGGTGTAACGGGACTTCCTCTTTCCGTGATAATTGGCGGTATTGACGTCGGCAACGGTAACGTTGTACATCTGCTCGACGGCCGCCTTGATCTGAAGCTTGTTGGCCTTACGGTCTACGATAAAGCCATAACGGTTCAATTTGTCGCCCTGATCCGTCAGCTTCTCAGTAACGATTGGCTTAATAATGATTCCCATCTTTAGTACTTTTAAGGTGGTCTTACTTAACTCTCTCGGCGAGGATATCCTGGACTCCGTCAACCAGCACCAGGGAATTGGCATTCATGATGGCGTAGGTGTTGATTTCGTCGACAGTGATAACGTTTGCCCAGTCAAGGTTGCGGGAGGAGAGGAGGATGTTGTCGTTGTTCTCGGGGAGAACTACGAGGACCTTCCTGTCACCGGCCTTGATGTTGTTGAGAATCTGGATGAACTCCTTGGTCTTGGGGGCCTCCATGGTGAAAGGCTCGACCAGAGTTATAGCGTTCTCCTGCGCCTTGTAGGAAAGGGCGGAAACGCGGGCGAGGCTCTTGACCTTCTTGTTGAGCTTGGTCCTGTAGAAACGAGGGACCGGACCGAACACGCGGCCACCGCCGACGAAGATGTTGGCCTTGAGGGAGCCATGACGTGCACCGCCGCCGCCCTTCTGGCGACCGAGCTTCTTGGTGCTGTAGGCAACCTCGCTGCGATCCTTCGTCTTGGCATTGCCGTGACGCTGGTTGGCGAGATACTGGACGACGTCGAGATAGATGACGTGGTCGTTCGGGGTCACTCCGAATACGTTCTCAGGGAGAACCACCTTCTTTCCGGATGCAGATCCGTCAATTTTCAAAACTTCCAATTCCATACTCTTAAGCCTCCACAATTACATAAGAACCCTTTGCTCCGGGAACGGAGCCCTTAACTACGAGAAGGTTGTGCTCAGGGATCACCTTGACCACCTTGAGGTTGAAAACCTTCACCCTTTCATTTCCCATGTGTCCTGCCATGCGCATTCCGGGGAATACGCGGGAAGGCCATGAGGAAGCACCCATGGAACCGGGGTGGCGGAGACGGTTGTGCTGACCGTGGGTCTTGCCGCCGACTCCCTGGAAGTGGTAGCGATGTACGACTCCCTGGAAACCCTTACCCTTGGAAGTACCGACGACGTCTACGAAAGGAATCTCTGCCTTGAGAATGTCCTCGACGGTAATCACGTCGCCGAGCTGGAGCTCTCTGGAGAAGTCCGCCGGGAACTCGACGAGTTTCTTCTTGGGAGTAGTTCCTGCCTTTTCAAAATGGCCCTTCAGGGCCGCACTGGTCTGCTTTTCTTTCATTTCGTCATAGGCAAGCTGTACAGCGGCGTAACCGTCCTTTTCAACTGTACGGATTTGCGTGACAACGCAGGGACCAGCCTCGATGACGGTGCATGGCATGTTCTTACCATCAGCACCGAAAACGGAAGTCATTCCGATTTTCTTTCCAATTAATCCAGGCATTGGTGTGATTAATTA
>JBGUGW010000162.1:0-4788 GCA_045111695.1 Candidatus Cryptobacteroides sp.
CGGGCTTTGCGCCCATGAAACGGTCCTGATGCTTGGCCACGATCTGGGAGGACTGGGATTTGTCCAGATAATAGTTGAAACGGGCGACCAGCATTTCAGGATCCTCCGGGAAAGCCTTCTCCCACCTGTCGAGCAGGGTTTCAACCCCGACGCCAGAATAACCGACACGCTTCACGAGGGCGTCATACCGGGAGATAAAAGCCTCGGAAGTGTCCTGTGCGCGAAGCGGCATGCAGGCGCAGGCGGCCATGAGGAGTACCAGCAGTTTCTTTTTCATACGATATCCATTCTGATGCGGCGTGACTGGGGATGGAGGTTGTTGCACCTCCGGCCGAGATTCTTGACGAATCCCAGCGGAACGCCGCGGTAAGTAATCACATTATATCCCAAGGGGGCGTCTTCCAGCACGATGGTGTCGCGATGGAGGAAACGCAGGCCCGTCTGCTTGTCGACCGGAGCCAAGGGGTAGCGGGAACGGTCGAAGGAGATGCTGAGCGCCCAGTCCGGGTTCGGGACGAAGTCCTTTCCTTTCCATTCCCCTTCGGAAACGCCCATGCGCAGAGGCCGGAAGCGCTTGAGTTCATCCATCGACGCTTCGACGGAAAGCCTGGAAGCGGAAGGGCCGTCATTCTTTATCATCGCTCCTACCCACTGGCCTTCACCCGGAACCTCGCCCGGGACCAGCATATGCCCGTGACGGGTGGTGCGTACGCCGAAGGGATTCTCCGTGGGGATGATCTCCCCTCCCAGTTCGCTCGCGGCCCATTCGAGGTTCGCATCGTTCTCGGCATCCTCGAAGGTACAGGTCGAGTACAGCAGCGCTCCCCCGTCCCGCAGCGCGGGCCAAACATCCGCGAGGATGCGTTTCTGTCTCGCAGCACACAGCTCCACCGTCTCCGGCGACCAGTCCTCCACGGCTTTCGCGTCCTTGCGGAACATACCCTCACCCGAGCAGGGAACGTCAGCAAGTATGATGTCGAAGAATCCCGGCACCGAAGCGAAAGCCTTCGGGTCCACCGATGTTACCACTACGCGGGGATCGCCCCAGACGGCGACATTGTCCGAGAGGACGGAAGCCCTCTGGCGCATCACTTCGTTGGAGACCAGCAGGAAGTCATCACCGCAGGCCTCGCGCAGCGATGCGGCGAGGTCGGTGGTCTTGCCGCCGGGCGCCGCGCACAGGTCGAGCACCCGGAGCGGGCGCTCCGGAAATCTCTCCAGCAGGCGGCGGAACACCCATCCGGCGAACATCGCCGAACTGTCCTGGACATAATAGGCTCCCGCGTGGAACAGCGGATGGAGGGTAAATACCGGCCTCGACGCGAGGATGTACCCGTACGGGCTCCAGGGGACGCCGGAACAGCCTTCAAGGATGGTGAGCGTTCCGCTTTCCACCTGCTTGAAGGGGTTGAGACGGACCGACACCGAAGACTCGCCGGCCATGGCCTCGACGGCCCTGGCGGCATCCGCGCTTCCGAGAACAGACTCGAGCGAGAAAAGGAACTCCGGCGGGAACTGGCTCATGTCTAAAAGTTGAAGGGACTGCCGCGGAAGGTGGAAGGATCGAACCCTTCGGGCATGACGCCGTTGGAAATGTCAACGAGCGAGTCGACGACCTTGTCGAGACCCTCGCGGACTTTGCCTCCGATCAACATCTTCATCATCAGGTTCAGTTCTGCCTGGACCTCGATATAGAACTCGGTCTGTCCCTGGACTCCCGTGGGATCGAAATGGAGCTCGACCTGGAAAGCGAAAGGGGCGCCGTAATCAACCATGGTAATCTTGGAATAAGGCTGGCGCTCGTACACCTTCACGCCGATGCTGTATCCCTGCACGTTGGCCTGCAGGGTGTCGAAATCGGCCGTTACACCCTCACGCTTGTCCTCGGGCAACATCTGCACGAAGTTGCGCATGTCGGTGAAAGCCATATATAGATCGAAAGGAGGCCGGGACACGATCCCGTGCTTGCTGTCAAACTTCGATGTCATATTTCCTTTTATTTGCTAAATTTGCATTGCAAAATGCAAAGATAACAATTTTTACAAGGATTGTGACGCACAGGATCTACTTCGAGAAGCGATGCATAGTCATCTGCCCGCCGGACGACGCCGCCCTGGCCGATCCCAACGCGGTGGAGTTCCATATCGGGGACAAGCTCGACCTCCACACGCTGGTGGGGATGTTCGAGGCTTCAGGCACGCTGGGCAGGATCTACATCCCGGCTGAAGATACAGAGACGACCTACCGCCGCGTATGCGCCGAATTCAAGGAGGTCAATGCTGCGGGAGGGCTGGTATCCAACCGCCGCGGCGACTATCTCCTCATCAGCAGGAACGGCCTCTGGGACCTTCCCAAGGGACATCAGGAGGCCGGAGAGGATATCCGCACCACAGCGATGCGCGAGGTGCAGGAGGAGACCGGCGTGACGCAGCTGGAGCTGCGCGACCTGATCTGCATCACGGACCACTGCTACCGCCGCGACGGAATCTGGCACCTGAAGCACACATGGTGGTACGACATGCTGTATACGGACCCCGTAGACCTCACTCCGCAGCGGGAGGAAGACATATCCAAGGCGGCCTGGGTGGCCAGGTCGAGCCTGCCCCCCTTCCTCAAGAACACCTATCCTTCCATAGCCGAAGTATTCCGCGACGCGAGGATATGAAACTTTTTACGGATTTCACCGTATAATATTTACGTGACGCTTTTTACAGAATGATCCAGAATATGAAACTCTCCCAATTCCAGTTCATCCTTCCCAAGGACAGGGTGGCACAGGAACCTCCCCGGTGGCGTGACGAGTGCAAGCTCCTCGTCCTCGACCGCAAGACCGGCAAGATCGAGCACAGGCTCTTCAAGGACATCATCGACTATTTCGGCAAGGGTGACACCTTCGTCTTCAACGACACCAAGGTCTTCCCCGCCAGGCTTTTCGGCAAGAAAGAGAAGACCGGAGCCGACATCATGGTCTTCCTCCTGCGGGAGCTGAACCGTGAGCAGAGGCTCTGGGACGTGATCGTCGAGCCCGCCCGCAAGATCCGCATCGGCAACAAACTCTATTTCGGAGAGGACGAGAGCCTCGTGGCCGAGGTCATCGACAACACCACCTCCCGCGGCAGGACGCTCCGTTTCCTTTATGACGGTCCCTATGAGGACTTCAAGGAGACGCTGTTCAGCCTCGGAGAGACTCCGGTTCCCTTCTGGGTCAAGCCCCATGTGACCGCTGAGGACCGCGAGAACTACCAGACCATCTTCGCGGCCCACGAGGGCGCTGTCAGCGCTCCCGCCGCAGGCATGCATTTCAGCCGCGAACTCTTCAACAGGATGATCCTCAAGGACATAGATAAAGCATTCATCACAGTCCACATGGGCATCGGACATTTCCGCAGGGTGGATGTGGAGGATCTCTCCAAGCACCGCACCGACGCCGAGCGCCTCATCATCAGCGAGGAGGCGGCCGAGGCCATCAACCGTACCAAGGAAGCCGGCCACAAGGTCGTCGGCGTGGGCGTGACCGTTGTGCGTGCGCTAGAGAACAACGTCACCCCAAGCAAGAAGGTCACTCCGGCGGACACGTGGACCGACAAGTTCATCTTCCCTCCCTACGAGTTCTCCATCCCGGACGCCATGGTGTCCAATTTCCACATGCCCGAGTCCACGATGCTGATGTGCGTCGCCGCTTTCGGCGGTTTCGACAATGTCATGCACGCATACGAGGTGGCGCTGCAGGAGGGCTACCGTTTCGGACCCTACGGAGACGCCATGCTGATCATATAAAAAGATACGGCGACATACAGATTCATGCGAAGGCCTTCGAAAGATATCTTTTTGAAGGCCTTCACCGTTTCTTTTCCATACATTTAGGGCATGGAAAGGAATTACAGTGAAAAGGTTTGCCTGTGCGCCCTGAACCGCATCTTCGGCTACGAGCCCAAGGTCGCGCACAGGATGGTCGAGGCCGCGGGCTCCGCGTCGGCGGTCTTCTGCATGACGGATGATGAGAGGGCCGCGATGTTCGGGCCGTATACCGGCATCGCGGCCCGTATCAGCCGCGGCGAGCTCGAACACACCTATGACGAGCTCCGCCGCCTGCAGGATGCCGGATGCTCGTTCATCACGATGGACGAGCCCGGCTATCCCGCCCTGCTGCGCGAGTGCCCGGATGCTCCGCTCGGGCTGTATTACCGCAGCGCTTCCCCGCCGGAGGCTGTGTTCAACCTCAGGCCGCAGGTAGCGGTGGTAGGTACGCGCGACGTCTCCCTTTACGGCAAGGAATGGTGCCGCAAGATAGTCGGCGCGATGGCGGGAGCAAAATCGAAGCCGCTGATAGTCAGCGGATTCGCACTGGGAGTGGACATCACCGCACATCTCGCGGCACTGGAGGGAGGTCTGCCCACCGTGGCGGTGCTCCCGACGGGGATAGACGACGTATATCCGTCCCGGCACAAGAGCTTCGCCGGGACGCTGGCCGCCACGGCTGGCTGCGCACTCATCACCGACTATCCCCCGGGCACCGAGCCCAAGGCCATCAATTTCATAAGGAGGAACCGCATCATCGCCGGCATCTGCTCAGGGACGGTCCTCATAGAGTCCAAGCTGAAGGGCGGCGGGATGATCACCGCCAGGCTGGCGGCTTCATACGACCGCGACGTCGTGGTCCTGCCGGGCAGGGCGGACGACCCGAGGTCGCAGGGCTGCAACGCCCTGCTCCGGGAAAAGCTCGCCGAGCCCGTCACCGACACCGTCCATTTCCTGGACGTCCTCGGGCTCGGCAGCCCCGCAAAGCGC
>JBGUGW010000163.1:0-21079 GCA_045111695.1 Candidatus Cryptobacteroides sp.
TGCGGCCGTGGCTGCGCTCGGATACAAGGGCAGGTATTTCGTCGATGCCGACCATATCAACCTGACCAATGTCGACCGTTTCATCGAAGCGTCCGACTTCTTCACCATCGACGTGGCCGACTACATCGGCAAGACCGGTACGGTGGAGGAGCGTTTCCTCCCGGCCATCAAGGAAGCCGGCAGGATCTACCGCCACATCGTGGAATGCAAGGGCGAAGGCAATTTCGTCACCGAGGTCTCCATGGACGAGGTGGATGAGGCCCAGACCCCTGAGGAACTCAGGTACATCTTGCGAGAACTCGCTGCGGAGAAGATCCCGCTCCAGACTATCGCGCCCAAGTTCACCGGCCGTTTCAACAAAGGAGTGGACTACCGCGGAGACCTGGCCCTCTTCGAGAAGGAATTCGAGCAGGACCTGATGGTGATAGACGAGGCCGTGAAGGCATACGGTCTGCCCGCCAACCTCAAGCTTTCCATCCATTCAGGCTCGGACAAGTTCTCGATATATCCCATCATGGGCGGCCTCATACGCAAGCACGACGCGGGTATACACATCAAGACAGCCGGCACTACCTGGCTCGAGGAGAACATCGGTCTGGCCGTCGCCGACCCTGCCGCACTGGCCCTTGCCAAAAAGATATATGTGAGTGCCCTCGGCCGCATGGAGGAGCTCGCCGTTCCTTATGCCACCGTCATTGATATCGATGAGTCCCGCCTTCCTTCACCCGAAGAGGTTGAGGGTTGGGACGCTGACACCTACGCGCGCACCCTCCGCCACAACCAGGAGGATCCGCTCTACAACCCTTCCTTCCGTCAGCTGATACATGTCAGCTACAAGATCGCCGCCGAGCTCGGCGACGAGTACTATCCGGCCCTGGAAAAGCACACCGGTGTCATCGGTGAGCAGATCACGGCCAATCTCTGCGAACGTCACATCAAGAGGCTCTTTGCCGACAAATAAACTCAATGCACTATGGCACAGTACGATAAACTCCAGGTCTTGACTGCCATGAAGGAGACGGGCATCGTCCCCGTTTTCTACCATTCCGATCCGGCGGTCGCCAAGCAGGTGCTCAAGGCCTGCTACGACGGCGGTATCCGCGTGTTCGAGTACGCCAACCGCGGCGATTTCGCCCAGGGCGTGTTCAGCGTTCTAGTCAAATACGCCGAGGCTGAGCTGCCCGGAATGATCATGGGTATCGGCTCGGTCGTCGATCCCGCCACTGCCGCGATGTACATCCAGCTCGGCGCCAATTTCGTAGTCGGCCCCCTGTTCAACCCTGCAGTTGCACCCGTATGCAACCGTAGGCTCATTCCTTATTGCCCCGGCTGCGGTAGCGTGACCGAGGTCGGGATGGCCCAGGAGGCAGGCTGCGACATCTGCAAGGTTTTCCCCGGCGATGTGCTCGGCCCCGCTTTCGTCAAGGGCCTCCGCGCTCCGATGCCTTGGAGCCAGGTCATGGTCACGGGCGGCGTCAAGCCTGAACGTGAGAACCTCGAGGGCTGGTTCAAGGCCGGTGTCACCTGCGTCGGCATGGGCTCCTACCTCTTCCCGAAAGAGGCCATCGAGGCGGAGGATTGGGGCAGGATAGCGAAACTCTGCCGCGAGGCCCTCGCCATTGTCAAGGAAGTAAGATAAAACAACCGCATCGATATGACCACACAACAGAAACTGATGACCAACTGGCGCTGGTGGCTGTGCTCGCTGCTCTTCGTGGCGACCACGGTCAACTACCTCGACCGCCAGGTCCTCTCCCTGACCTACAAGGAGTTCATAGCACCCCAGTTCCATTGGAACGATGCCGATTACGGCACCATCACGTCCTTCTTCTCCATCTTCTACGCCGTCGCCTGCCTTTTCGCCGGCAAGTTCGTGGACTGGATGGGCACCAAGAAGGGATATCTCATCGCCATCGGCGTATGGTCGGTGGGAGCGTGCATGCACGCGGCCTGCGGCTGGGCCACAGCCGCCCTTGTGGACGGCGTGCCCAACGCCGCCGCCCTGAAGGGCCTCGAGGCCGGCAGCAATGTCGCGCTCGCCGTCTCGACGACTTCCGTTTACCTGTTCATGCTATGCCGCGGCATCCTTGCCCTCGGTGAGTCCGGCAACTTCCCGGCTGCCATCAAGGTTACGGCCGAGTATTTCCCGAAGAAGGACCGTGCTTTCTCGACTTCCATATTCAACGCCGGCGCTTCCGTTGGAGCGCTCGCGGCCCCGCTCTGCATACCGCCGCTCGCCAAGTCCCTCGGCTGGGAGATGGCCTTCATCATCATCGGTGCCTTGGGTTTCATCTGGATGTTCTTCTGGGCTTTCATGTATGACAAGCCTGAGAACAGCAAGCACGTGAACGCAGCCGAGCTCGAATATATCCATCAGGATGACGCGGAAGAGTACGTCGCAAAGCCTTCGGAGGAGAAGTCCATCCCGTTCTTCAAGTGCTTCACTTTCAAACAGACGTGGCAGTTCATTGCCGGAAAGTTCTTTACCGACGGAGTCTGGTGGTTCTTCCTGTTCTGGGCCCCGGCCTATTTCCACGACCAGTTCAACGCCCCGGCCTCTACACCTCTCGGCCAGGGCCTCATATTTACGCTTTACGCCATCGTGACGGTGGTGTCGATCATCGGAGGCTACCTGCCGAAGTTCTTCGTGGAGAAGAAGGGCATGCACCCTTATTCGGGTCGCATGCTCGCGATGCTCATCTTCGCATTCTTCCCCATCGCGGCGCTTTTCGCGCAGCCGCTGGGCCTGAGTTTCAACAACCCCTGGTGGCCGGCCATCCTTATCGGCCTTGCCGCCGCCGGCCACCAGGCCTGGTCCGCCAACCTCTTCTCGACCATCGGTGACATGTTCCCCAAGAGCACTATTGCCAGCATCACCGGCATCGGTACCATGGCGGGCGGCATCGGCTCCATGATAGTCCAGAAGGTCGCCGGCAACCTCTTCACTTACGCAGAGAATGCGGGTCCCGCTTTCCATTTCATGGGCTTCGAAGGCAAGCCCGCGGGATATTTCATCGTATTCTGTTTCTGCGGCGTTGCGTACCTCATCGCATGGGCCGTCATGAAGTCCCTCGTTCCTAAATACAAACCGATCGTAATTGACTAAAACCTGCCTGAAATGAATTTCATCCATGAAGATTTCATGCTTACGGGCAATCATGCCCGTGAGCTTTACCACGGGAACGCGGAGGGACTGCCCATCATTGACTATCACTGCCATCTCGATCCCAGGGAAATCGCGGAAAATATCCAGTTCCGCGACATGACCCAGCTTTGGCTGGGCGGGGACCATTACAAATGGCGCGCGATGCGTGCCAACGGCGTGACGGAGGATTACATCACGGGCAACCGAAGCCCTTGGGAGAAGTTTGAGAAATGGGCGGACACGATATCCCATGCCTACCGCAATCCCCTGTATCACTGGTCCCATCTGGAGCTAAGCCGCGTGTTCGGCATCGATACCATCCTGAAGCCTGAAACGGCCCGCGACATCTATGAGGAGTGCAATTCCAAACTGGCCACGGAAGAGTTCAGGGGACAGGCGCTGATACGCAAGTTCAATGTAGAGACGGTCTGCACTACCGACGATCCCGCCGATGACCTGCGCTGGCACAAGATGATCGCGGAGCATCCTTTCGGCACTAAGGTCCTTCCGGCCTGGCGTCCCGACAAGGCGATGGCGATAGAGAATCCTGCCGCCTATAAGGCGTATCTGCTGCGGCTCGGAGAAGCCGCTGACATGGAGATCGATTCGTATGCCGACCTTGTCGCTGCACTGCGGAAGCGTCACGATTTCTTTGCTTCGATGGACTGCAAGCTGTCCGACCATGGCCTGGACACCTTCCATGCCTCGGACTACACGGAGACGGATATCGAATTGGTCTTCAAGGAGGTGCTGCAGGGCGTGGTACCGGATGAGGGGGAGCTGGAGAAGTTCCGCAGCGCATTCCTGCACGACATGGCCGTCATGGATGCGGAAAAAGGTTGGGCGCAGCAGTACCATGTGGGTCCCCTGCGCAACAACAACGAGAAGATGTTCAAGCTCATCGGCCCCGACACAGGCTTCGACGCCATCGGCGACCTGCCGGTCGCTGCGGCGGGCCACCGCTTCTTCAGCAGGTTGGCCGCCGAGGACAAACTGGCCAAGACCATCCTTTACTGCATCAATCCGAAGGACAACGAGGTGTTCATGGCGATGGCCTATACATTCAACGACGGAAGCGTCCCGGGCAAAATGCAGCTGGGTTCGGGCTGGTGGTTCCTGGACCAGGAGGAAGGCATGCGCAGGCAGCTCGACACGGTCAGCATGCTCGGCCTGCTGAGCCGCTTCGTCGGCATGCTGACCGACTCGCGCAGCTTCATCAGCTACCCGCGCCACGAGTATTTCCGCAGGATTCTCTGCGACCTTGTTGGCCGCGACGTCGACGAGGGCAAACTGCCCGTCTCGGAACTGCCCTCCATCGGCCGCATGATCCAGGACATCTCATACTACAACGCCAAGCGATACTTCGAGTTCTAGTCTTCAGGAAGCTGCTCTTTTTTCCAGTCCCATCCTTCCTGCTGGTCCTGAGGTACGGCGGGCATCTGCGGACCATCTGATTTATTCATCCGTGCGAGATTTTGCCCAATTCCCGCACGGAGTGACAGACGGGTATTTATTTGACTTTACGGAAGTAATTCTTAGTGGTGCCAAGCTGGGTTGAGGACGATTCGAGGATCATATCATTGCCGTTGATGCTTACGGTCATGACTGAATTGAAATTCTTGCTGAATCCTACCTTGTCATCAACCAGCAGGAAATATCCATCGTTGCTTGATTCCTGCCCCGGATAGGTGAAGGTACCATCTTTGGAGAATTTGATATTGGAATCGACTTCCCAGGTATACACCACTTTTCCGTCTCGATACAATTCCATCTTGTAATTGTTCCATTCTGCTTCAAAAGAGGATGCCAACGGGCTCGTTTTAGTGGAAGAGAAGTAGAAAACAGAGTGGTCGTAATCTAAGCGTTCCGAAGAAAACTCGTGTTGCAACCCATTCGTCTCAATGACCATTGACGTCTGGTTGATGGAAGTGACAACCCTCTCTGGTATATTTGGATCCAAAGTGATATGTAAGTCGGAGATACTATGGGTTTGAATAAATCTACTATATTCTCCCTTTTCTGCACCAATCCACAATGACAAGTCATCGAAATAATGCACATACAAGGCATTTTCGGAGTTATATTCAATGCTTTTCACCAAGACACCGTCAAGATAGTAATCGGCCCTGTCCATTTTCCAGACAGTCCCGAAGAAGAGTTTCTGCTCTTTATTGCTTACCCCTTCCTTTTCGCATCCGGTCAGGATGAGCAGAAGAAAGAAGAGGAAATATCCGGGATTCAGAAAGATTCTTGAAGTTTTCATATTGTTTATCTTTTTTGTAAAGATAGGAATAATCCGGATTTTCCAAAAATAGTTAACTTGCATGGAAAAACGTAAGACAGTGAAGAAAGAGATTCCCCGCTTCGATATGGCGCGCGATCCGGTCCGGACGCGCTGGTTCCTGAAGCCCGTTACATTGCTGCTCAGCCTTCCGGCTTTGCTCAAGCACAAAGTGACCATCCATAGGGATGGCACCGACGGGTTGCGTCCTCCTTACATTCTCCTCTGCAACCACAACGCCTTTATGGACTTCAAGGTTGCGACAAGGATCATTTATCCCGACAGGGCAAATTATGTGGTGGCCATTGATGGCTTTATCGGCCGGGAATGGCTGCTGCGCAATGTCGGCTGCATCTGCAAGCGAAAATTCACCAACGATACGGTGCTGGTCCGTCAGATCCGCAAGGTCCTGGACAACGGTGACATTGCCGTCATCTACCCTGAAGCCCGTTATTCCCTCTGCGGGACTACCGCTGTGCTTCCGGCTTCACTTGGAAAGCTGTGCAAGATGATGGACGTGCCTGTCGCCACCCTCATTTGCCACGGGCATCACGCCAACTCCCCGTTCTGGAACCTCAAGGACAGGGGGATACCGACGGAGGCGGATTTCAAGATGCTCTTTACCCGGGAGGATCTGCAGGCCCTGGACGTTGATACGCTTAACGACAGGCTTGTGGATGCTTTCCAGTATGATGACTTCGCCTGGCAGAAGGAGCGTGGCATCAGGACCACGTATACCCGCAGGGCCGAGGGACTGCACAAAGTGCTGTATCAGTGTCCTCACTGTGGTGAGGAATATGGTATGGAAAGCCAGGGGTCCCACCTGAGATGCTCGCGCTGCGGAAAGGAATGGGAGATGACCGAACTCGGTGAGCTCCGTGCCTTAGAGGGTGAGACGGAGTTCTCCCATATCCCTGACTGGTACGAGTGGGAGAGAGATAATGTCCGGCGTGAAGTTGAGGAGGGCAGGTATTCCTCCGGGGAACTGCCCGTCAAGGTCGATTCACTGCCTAACGCCAAGCGTTTCATCGCGCTGGGCGATGGAACGCTCGTCCACGATATGGACGGATTCAGGGTGAGGGGAGCCGGCAAGGATGGCGACCCTTTCGAGATGACTATCCCCGTCCAAGCGTTGTACTCCTGTCATATTGAATACGAATACCTCGGGAAGTATGGCGACTGTGTGGACCTCAATACACTTCAGGACACCTGGTATATTTATCCCCATGACTGCCGGTTCTCTGTGACCAAAATGGCTCTTGCTACAGAGGAGCTCTACTTCGCTTACCGCCGAAGTATCGGCAAGCCCTGCCGCCCCGGTCTCGCTTGACGCGCACGGGGGCGTGCTTCGTATTTGTCTTATTGATAAGGATTTATAAATAATCCCTACCTCGAAAACGGGGTAGGGATTATTCGTTATTTCCTCATTGTCAGCCGTTTGCAAAACACGGCCGAAGGGAGGAGGTTATTTCTTGTTCTCGACGGCGGCTTTCTCGACGGCGAGGCAGGACTTGTAGGTCTCGAGGTAGGCCTCGAAGCCTGCGACGTCCTCCGGGGTGGGAGCGATCTCCGTACCGGTGTTGCCGGCGAATACCATCTTATCCAGGAAATCCGGGAGGGAGATCCTGCCGGGATTGTTCACGAGGTAGGATGCGAGGATGGCAATGCCCCAGGCGCCGCCTTCACCCGCCGTCTCCATGACGGAGATGGGGGAGTTGAGGGCGGCGGCGAGGACGCGCTGTCCCACGCCCTTGACCTTGAACAGTCCGCCGTGGCCGGTGATGCGGTCCACCTTGACCTTCTCCTCCTTCAGGAGGACGTCATTGCCGATCTTGAGCACACCGACGGTGGCGTACAGGATCGAACGCATGAAGTTGGCCAGGTTGAAGCTGTCGGTCGCGGAGCGGACGAAGAGCGGTCGGCCTTCGGCAAATCCCGTGACGGGCTCGCCGGAGATGTAGTTGTAGGAGACGAGGCCGCCGCAGTCGGGATCACCCTTGTCGGCTGCCGCGAACAGGCGCTGGAAGATCTTGCCTACATCGACGGGACCTCCCATCAGCTCTTCATACTCCTTGAACAGGCCTACCCAGCCGTTGAGGTCGGACGTACAGTTGTTGCAGTGGACCATGGCGACGAGGTTGCCGTCCGGCGTGGTGACCATGTCGATCATCTCGTTCGGCTTGGACAGTTCCTTCTCCAGGACTATCATGGAGAAGGAAGAAGTTCCGGCCGAGACATTGCCGGTGCGCGGCCTGACGGCGTTCGTGGCGACCATGCCGGTCCCTGCGTCTCCTTCCGGAGGACACAGGGGGACGCCGGCCTGCAGGTGCCCCGAGATGTCTAGGCGCTTCGCGCCGGTCTCGGTCAGGCGGCCTGCCGGCTCGCCGGCGTTCAGCACTTTCGGAAGGATATCGCCGAGTTTCCACGGGAATCCACAGGGCGCGACAAGATTGTCGAATTTCTCGATCATGTCGGTCCTGTAGTTCCCGGTCTCGGGATCGACGGGTATCATTCCGGAGGCATCGCCGACGCCAAGAACCTTTTCGCCGGTGAGTTTCCAATGGATATAGCCGGCGAGGGTGGTGAGGTAGCCGATCTCGGGGACATGCTCCTCCTTGTTCAGGATGGCCTGGTAAAGGTGGGAGATGCTCCAGCGGAGCGGAATATTGTACACGAACAGCTTCGAGAGCGCAGCCGCAGCCTCACCGGTGTTGGTGTTGCGCCAGGTGCGGAAGGGGACCATGAGATGTCCTCCCTTGTCGAAAGGCATGTAGCCATGCATCATGGCGCTGATGCCGATGGAGGCAAGATGCTCAATCTCCACGTCGTAGCGCTTGCGGACGTCGTTGCGGAGGTCGGCATAGCAGTTCTGAAGACCGAACCAGATGGTCTCGTTGCTGTATGTCCAGAGGCCGTCCACGAGCTGGTTCTCCCACTCGTGGCTGCCTTGGGCGATAGGGACGTGATCCTCGTCCACCAGCACCGCCTTGATGCGGGTGGAACCGAACTCGATGCCGAGGACGGCTTTTCCGGATTCGATGGTTTTTCTTGCGTCCATACTACTTCAGCGCTTTGTTGAGCATGTGGTACACCTCGTTGGTGCGGAGCTCCTTCTTGAAGCCCTCGATGGTGGTATCCTTGCTGATGTGGACGAATTCGATGCCTGTCATCTCGGCGAAATCGTCCCAGTACTCGGCGTCGATGTCATAGCTGAATGCTGAGTGGTGCGTACCGCCGGCGAGGATCCAGGCGCCTGCGCCGATCTCGAAGGTCGGCTGCGGGACCCAGAGGGCCGAAGCGACCGGGAGGTGCGGCATCGGCTTAGGCTCGATGCACTCCACATCCTGGGCTATGAGGCGGAAACGATTGCCGAGGTCGACAACGGTGGCCTTTATGCCGAAGCCGGTCTTGGAGGTGAAGACGAGGCGGGCGGTCTGCTGCTTGCGGATGCCGATGCCGAGGAAGTGGACCTCGAGCTTGGGCTTACCGGTGGCGATCATAGGGCAGATCTCGAGCATGTGGCTCTGGAGGCAGGAGCTGCGGTCACCCGCGAAGTTGAGGGGGTAGTCCTCGAGGAAGGAGCAGCCCTTGGGCAGGCCCTGGGACATCACCCAGAGGGTGCGGACGAGGCAGGCGGTCTTCCAGTCGCCTTCGGCGCCGAAGCCGTAGCCTTCCTCCATGAGGCGCTGCGAGGCGAGGCCGGGAATCTGGTCGAAACCACAGAAATCAGGAGCATCAATGTCTGCGTCTCCGAGGTCGTCGAAGTTAGTAGTGAAGGCCACGGCGCCCTCGTCCTTCAGGACGCGGCGCAGGGCAATCTCCGCCTTGGCGGAGTTGCGGACCTTCTCCCAGTAGACTTCCTCGCCGGACTCGTCGATCTTGATGGTATAGAGCTTCTTGTACTCCTCGACGAGGGCGTCGGTCTCGGCATCGGTGACTTTCTTGTAGTACTCCATGAGGGAGGACACAGGATAGTAGTCCACATGGTATCCGAGGCGCTGCTCGAACTCGACGCGGTCACCGTCGGTGACTGCGACGTTGTTCATGTTCATGCCGAACATGAGGCAGCGGACGTTCTTGGCGTCAGCCACGCCGGCGGCAACGCGTGCCCACACGGCGATCTTCTTCTGGGCCTCGGCATCCTTCCAGTAACCGACGACGACCTTGCGCGGAACGCGCATGCGGGTGCAGATATGGCCGAACTCGATGTCGCCGTGGGCGGACTGGTTGAGGTTCATGAAGTCCATGTCGATCTTGTCCCACGGGATCTCGGCGTTGTACTGGGTGTGGAAGTGGAGAAGCGGCTTCTCGAGGGCCTGAAGGCCCTTGATCCACATCTTGGCAGGGGAGAAGGTGTGCATCCAGGTGATGATACCGGCGCACTTGGGCTCGTTGTTGGCGGCCTTCATGACTGCCTCGACTTCCTTGCTGCTGTTGGCTGTGCCTTTATAAACGATCTTGACGGGTATATTGCCGGAGGCGTTGAGGCCTTCGACCATTTCCTTGGAGTGTCCGTCGACTGCGACCACGGCGTCTCCGCCGTAGAGGAGCTGTGCGCCGGTCACCCACCATAATTCGAGATTTTCAAATGCCATAGGGATTATTGATTTAGTGTTGGTTATTTCTTTTTCTGGCCGTAATAGGCGTTGGGGCCGTGCTTGCGGCTGTAGTGCTTCTCGATGAGGAGCCTGTTCATCGAAGGGACATGGTCCACGAGGTCCAGCGTGTTGAGGTGCAGCGTGGAGGAGACGAACGCCATCTTGGCGACCTGCTCCAGCACCACCGCGTTGTGGACCGCATTGTCCGCATCAGTGCCCCAGGTGAAAGGACCGTGGTTCTTGACGAGCACGGCGGGTGTGTCGTTGGGATTCATCCCCTTGAAGCGCTCGACGATGACGTTGCCGGTCTCTTTCTCGTATTCGCCGAAGACTTCGGCCTTCTTCATGTCCCGCGTGCAGGGGATGTCGTCGTGGAAGTAGTCCGCGTGCGTGGTGCCGATGTTCGGAATGTCCCTTCCCGCCTGCGCCCATGCCGTGGCGTAGGTGGAATGCGTATGGACCACGCCGCCGATTTCCGGGAAAGCCCTGTAGAGCACGAGGTGGGTAGGTGTATCCGAAGAAGGGCGGAGGTCGCCCTCGACGATCCTGCCGTCAAGGTCGACCACCACCATGTCTTCAGGGCGCATCGTCTCGTAGCTGACGCCGCTGGGCTTGATCACCACGAGGCCTGTGGCCCGGTCGATGGCCGAGACGTTGCCCCATGTAAAGATCACCAGCCCGTGCTTCACCAGGTCGAGATTGGCGCGGAATACTTTTTCTTTCAGTTCTTCAAGCATAAGCGACTACCAGAAGTAAATGTAGAACGCCACGGTGAAGGCGAGGATGATGCAGGTATGGATGATGTCCCAGGTGCCCCAGGAGGCGCGGGTCTCAGCCTTCTGCTCAGGCGTGGCAGTGCCGAAGCACAGGCCGCGGATCTGATCCTCGGAAGGTTTCGGAGTGAACTTGGTGATGACGAACAGGAGCGCGCAGCAGAAGAGGAACATCCAGACGCAGAACGCATAGACGTTCAGTTCGTTGAAGATGTAGGTAAATACATTGTGGGACTGCGGGTTGACGATCATCGTCACGAGACGGGTGCCGCCCAGGACGAGGCCTGCGATTAGGGTCCACATACCGGCCTTGGGAGAGGTCTTCTTCCAGCAGATACCGAGGAGGAATACCGCGGCGATGGCCGGGGCCAGGAGGCTCTGGACGCTCTGGATGTAGTTGTACAGGCTCTTGCCCATCCTCTGGATGACGAGGATCCACAACACGCCGAGCACGACCACCACGACGGTGGCGATACGGCCGATGAGAACGAGTTTCTTCTCTTCGGTATCAGGGTGCTTGCGCTTGTAGATGTCGATCGTGTAGAGCATTGCGGATGAGTTGTACAGCGATGCGAGCGAGCTCATGAGGGCTGCGAGGATACCGCAGATCACGACTCCCTTGAGGCCGACAGGCAGGAGGGTGTTGACCAGCATCGGGAATGCGATGTCAGGATTGGAGACCGTGCCGTTGGCCTGGAGTCCGAGGGCTGCGGCGAGCTGCTGTCCGATGGCGGAGTCAGGGGTCTTGGTGAGAGCGTAGGCGATCATTCCGGGGATGAGGAAAAGGAACACCGGGAGGAGTTTGAGGTATGCGCCGAAGATGGTACCGCGGCGGGACTCCTTCTGGTTCTTGCCGGAGAGGACGCGCTGGACGATGAACTGGTCGGTACACCAGTACCAGAAACCGATGATAGCCGAACCGATAAGAGCACCCAACCAAGGATACTGAGGGTCGGAGTTATCGCGCATCAAATGAATCATTGTGCCTGTAGCACCGTCGTATGATGGAGTTACGTCGCAAAGACGCATCATCTCGTCCCAGCCTCCAAGTTCTTTCAAACCAAGAACAAGGATGATAAGAGAACCGAGAAGAAGGATTGGAGTCTGAAGCACAGAAGTGTAAAGCACAGACTTCATACCGCCTACGATAGTATAAACAGCAGTGATAAGCACCAAGCCGATAGCCGAAATCCAGAAGAAGTCGATACCCCAAAGTTCCTTGATACCGAACACCTGCTGGAACACAAGTCCGCCGGCATAAACGGTTACGGCAACCTTTGTCATCACATAGCTTATAAGAGATATGAACGAGAGCAGAGTACGACTCTGTGTGTTATATCGTCTCTCAAGGAACTCAGGCATTGTGAGCACCATACTGCGAGTGTAGAATGGCACGAACACCCATCCCAGAATCAAGATCATCCATCCCTGAATCTCCCAGTGAGCCATTGCCATACCAGATGATGCGCCGGCGCCGGCAAGACCGATAAGGTGCTCAGAACCAATGTTAGATGCAAAGATTGAAGCACCGATAGCTATCCATGTAGCATCCTTTCCACCCAGAAAATAATCGTCGGAATTCTCCTGCTTCTGGCGGCTCACCCACCAAACAATTCCAATCATCAGTGCAGCAAAGGCTGCAATCACTAACCAATCTAAAAATGCCATTTGTATTTCAGTTATTTAAACGTTTTTTATTATTTTACGCTGAATTTGTACATTGTGTGCGAAGTGTACTTCTGTCCCGGCTCAAGCCATGCCGATGGCCACTCTGGCTTGTTTGGAGCATCAGGATACTTCTGAGTCTCGAGGCAGATACCTGTGCGCTGTTTGTAAACGATACCCTTCTTTCCTGTAACTGTTCCGTCGAGGAAGTTACCTGAATAAACCTGAATGCCCGGCTCGTCGGTGTAGCAATCAACATTGATACCTGTTGACGGACAATAAAGAGTTGCAGCAATCTGCGAGAAGTCGCCCTTTGTATTGAGCACCCAGTTGTGGTCGTATCCGTTGCCGTTCTTAACCTGAACGTAGTCAAACTTGTCGATGTCCTGACCAACAGCCTTTGGCTTAGTAAAGTCCATTGGAGTCTCAGCCACAGGAATAATCTCGCCTGTTGTCATGTAAGTCGAATCAACTGGAGTGAAGTTGTCGGCATTGACTGTGAGCAGGTGGTCTGTGATAGGCTTTGTAGGGTCGCCGCTCAGGTTGAAGTATGAGTGGTTTGTCATGTTGATGACAGTCTTCTTGTCGGTAGTAGCCTCGTACTTGATGTCAACGCAGTTGTCGTAAGTAAGAGTGTATGTAACTGTTGCCACAACGTGACCTGGGAAGTTGGCGTCGCCGTCAGGAGAATCCATTGTAAGCACTACAACAGAATCGCTCTTCTGCTCAGCCTTGTATATCTGGTACTGCCAGCCCTGAGGACCGCCGTGCAGACAATGTCCGAAGTTGTTTGTAGGCAACTGTATTGTGTCGCCGTCGACAACAATCTTGCCCTTGTTTATTCTGTTTGCGTAACGTCCTACCGATGCGCCAAAATCGCTTGGCACATTGCGGTATGTGCTTATGCTGTCGAAGCCCAACACAACATCACGCATCTCACCATTCTTGTCAGGAACCATCAGCGAAACAATTCGGCCGCCGAAGTTGGTAACGCAAACCTCAACGCCGTTAGCGTTTTTCAAAACATACAAACCTGTTTCCTTGCCGTCTACGTTAGACTCGAAAGCCTTTGAATCAAGTCCGGAAAGTGTCAGTTTGTTTTCCGAACAGCCTGTCATTACCGCGCAGCAAACAAGCGCTGCGCCAATGAAACTCTTAGTCAATTTCATGATATAATTTTATTGGTGTTATTATACTTTTTTCGAGCAACAAAGAAACTACTTTTTGATTAAATAACGTAAAGTGTACAATATGTTATTAAGCAGAAAAGATTGAGTTTGAAGCGGTATGTTACAAATAATACCTAATTAAGAAACAATAGTCGACCAAAGTTTACGGCAAAACCTTGGTCGACTATCTGCAATATCGCATTTTTCAGTAATCGAAGTTCGTTGTTGAATATGCCCAGATGAACGGATAGAAGAATCCGCGGAGCATAGCCACTGCAACATTAGGATGCTTTTTTCCGTGAACCACATCACGATGCTTCATGCACAAGTAGCAAAGTTTCAGCAAACTGAAGATGTCTTTCTTCAGCATCAAGCCCGTGAGTTTGTGAACGAGTCTGAACGTCTGTTTCTCGTCCTTGCTCAGGCTGTCATCAGGCATGGCTGTCCGCTCATTGATATATCCGTAGAACTTGCCCCACAACTCGCGTTTCTGAAGCTGGCGGAAATCCTTCATTCCGAAGATGTAGGGCTGCCACGTCGGATTCTCGGCATGACGCTGATACTTGGCGCGATGCTTTGTAGCCACACTCTCGGCATAAGGTCTGTACCAGTTAAGCGGATAAGGGGCTTTTGCAAGTCCTCCGCAGAAGTGGGCATTTATGACTATCCACCAGTCGTACGGAATGTGCTTGTCCCAATTGTCTATCGACTTCAGGAACGATGTGCGGACGAGCAGGCAATGTCCCGGAACATGGCTCGTAAATATCTGGCTTTCAAAAGTGTTCTGCGGATTACGGCGAAACGTGCATCGGTCAGAATACTGTTCGTCGCGATAATGGTCGGTACAGCAGGCAGCATATTTGTCGCCGATGGCTTCGACCTGCCTTTCAATCTTGTCGCTGAACCAGATGTCGTCTTGGTCTGAGATGGCAACGAAATCGGTCTTTGCACGCTGAAAAGCCGTGATGAAATTCATGTTGAAGCCATTGTTCACCTCGTTTCTGTAAAGATGAATGTAGGGATGTCGGGCTGAATATTCCTCGACAATCTCTATCGTGCCATCGTTCGAGCCATCATCCTGAATAATAACCTCTTCTATCGGATATTTCTGCGCGATGATTGAGTCGAGCTGCTGGCGTATGTATTTGGCACCGTTGTAGGTACACATCACTACCGATACTGTCTTCATTTCTTTTCTGAACTCATTATTGAATCGTAGTCTGCCGTGTGCTTTATTATTCGCGGATGCAGTTTGTAGCTGTCGCTCGCCCAGTCGCGCTCGGCATTATAGAAAGGTGTGTGTATTCCAGCCAAACCTATCATGAAATGGGCGATGTCGTCGGTCTTGTAAGGCCGCTTGCTTATCGACTTCAGTTTCTTGAACTCGCTGCGATGACGGCGGCGGAACTTCTTGCTGCACCACACCGCAAGCGGAATCTCGAACTCCTGTCTTACGAGCGACGGCGACAGGTTGGCATCGTGCAGTCTGCCAAAGGCGTGAATCTCGTCGTAGACTTCCTCGGCATGGTCGGGCATATAGATGACGATGGCATCATCGTTTACAAAAAGATTTATGATGCCGTCGATAACATTGTCGTTGTATCGTGTGGCATTGTCGTAGTCGGCAACGATATACTTCTCAGCCTTCGAAAGGTCTTTGCGGTCTTTGTAATTTTCTATCGTAAAGTATTCCTGAGCCTTCGGGAATCTCTGTTTATATTCTACATGCTGTCCAAGCAGATGGAAGATGAACAGATTGCGGTCGGTATAATCGCCCTTGTGCTTGCCGTATTCCTTTATCAGACCGTTGTCCTGAGTCCATTTAAGTTTGTTTCGGGTGTCGAAGCAGAGCGAATCAAGTTCAGCATCGTTCAGGAAGAAGCTTCCGTTGAAATCGGCAGCCGCCAGTCTCGACGACTTCATAAACTGCTGCGTGAAGAACGACACATGATAGCCCGCCTTCTTGAACAGCGCAGGAAACAGAACGCCATCGGCCCACAAGCCCTTCTCGTCATCGGCATGAGTCGAAAGGAAGCTCTTGAAGGCGTTGCTCGTCACGTTCCACGGCGTAATAACATCGTCGAAGCGGATTAGCTCGCCCTTTTTCTGGCGGCGCACCATATTAGGCGTTGTCTCGAGCGGATATCCGTAGAGCTGAGAGTGATGTTTGTTGTAGCTCTCGCCTATTATGAACACGATGTTCGGACATTTGTAGTCGCAACTGTCAACCTGCAGTTTGTGCATCGTCTTGCGCAGAATCTCAACCTCGCCAGCCGTGAGTCTTGTGAACTTGAACGAATAAGCCAGTCTGAGCTCAGGCGAATAGAACTGAATCGGGCCCATCACGCGCTCAATCCTCTCGGCTCCGTTAAGACGGAAATACTCGACAAAGAGTTTCTTGTTTTCGAGAGTCGTGCAGAAGCAATAAATAAAGTAAACGACTATAAAACAGCTAAATCCGATGTAGCCGAGATAATGCGAGCGCCATGTAAGCTGTTTCCGCAAGAAGCGGCGGATTGGCTTCTCGTAGATTTCGAGAAGAACATTGGCCGTAAGTATGAGGAGCATGAGCAGAAGCACCTGCCCCATCTGCTTGCTTATCAGGAAAGCACGGCAGAAATCGCCAGCCTCATCTGAGTTTGTCTCGATAAGAAGCTGTATTGTAGTTGGCGTGTAGCGCAGCCAGAATCGGTTGTAGAGAAACCATTCGGTAGCCGTAACCAGATATCCGACGGTATAGAAAAGATACTTGAAATACTTGTAGACCTTCTTTGGCAGGAGCGAGAGGATGGCGCAAAGGATGTAGCAATCCATGAACAATCCTTCGTAGAACACCGCCTGATCGGTTGGCAAATCCTCGTAGAAGAACGAGAACACAACCAAAAGGTACATAAACAGAAAGAAAATAGGATACCAGCGCAAAGGGGCTGTTATCATCTTCGATATTCTTACAAGAACGAACAATATTCTCTTCATTTTCTACTCGTTATCTAAGTCGGGCATAATGAACACGCTGTGAATGTCGCGCTTGTCTTCGGGCGGCATCTGCATATAGTTGCGATAAAGTTTCTTTAAATAGGCATCGGTGTCGTGCGGTGCGCTGAACTCAACGCCCTCGAACATTATCTTGCTTGTCGGGAAGATGTCTTTCCGCTCCTGAACCATGCCGTGCCAGTTGTTGCTTGGCAGACAGCTGAAGTATTTCTTGTTTCGCGGAAGGCATCGCCATATCAGACCGTAAATCGCGCTTTTCAGTCCGAAATAAATGAGCTTCGACGTGCTTTCGAGCGAATAGTAATGCTTTCCGTGCAGAACGCAATAAGCCACGCACATTCCGCGCAGAAAAGGCTTTCGCACGCAATTTGGAAGGCTCGGATAGTCGATGTACGGGAAAATATCAATAAACAGTCCCTTCTGATAAGGAAGCTCGAAATCGTCGTCGTACTGGACGTAGAACGACTTTTTGTCAACAACCTTGTAATGTTCAAAACGGTACGAAGGGTCGGTATCCTTGCTCTGCACAAACAGATGTTCGGGAAGTTCGGTCTTGGCAATCTCGGCAAACTTCTTCAAATCGTCCATCGGCATGGCAATATCCATGTCATCGTCCCACGGAATAAAGCCTCCGTGACGCACCGCGCCAAGCAGACTTCCGGCATCGAGCCAGTAACGCAGTCCGTGGCGGTCGCAGATGCCTGCTATAACTTTCAGCATCTCCAACTGCTTGAGCTGCGACTTGCGGAGATTGTTCTTGTTATACTGTTTAAGATATTGATTGTGCATTCTTCTGAAAAAGAAATCTTACTTTATCGTTTTTTTAATTATGCAAAATTAAAAAAATAATCGCAAACGAGTTGCGATTTGGTCAAAGTTTTGCTTTCTTTGCACAAATGAAATACAAAGCAGTAATTTTCGACCTTGACGGAACTCTGATGGATTCGTTAAAGGATTTGGCAATAAGCGTTAATCATGCTCTGGCTTGCATGAACATGCCACAGCACACAATTGAGGAGATAAAACAGTTTGTTGGAAACGGAGCAAGAAGGCTGATAGAACTGTCGGTAAAACCGGGCTCATCGAAAGAGCAAATAGAGGAGTGTTTTTCGGTGTTCAGACAGCATTACGCGTGCCATTGCAAGGATTATACATGTTTGTATAGTGGCATTCAAGAACTTCTTGAGAATCTGAAAGATAATGGCGTTAAATTAGCAATTGTATCCAACAAACCGCAGTTTGGCGTTACGGAGTTGTACGAATCGTTTTTCAGCAGCACGATTGACGTTGCCATCGGCGAAGCAGCCCCTCTGCGACGCAAGCCATACGCCGACATGGTTATAGAGGCGATGAAGCGGCTCGGCGTGAAGCCCGAGGAATCAATATATGTTGGCGACAGCGATGTTGACATAATGACGGCCCGAAACGCCAATCTTCCGTGCATCTCGGTTTTGTGGGGATTCCGCGACAAGGATTTCCTGACAAAAAACGGCGCAACGATTTTTGCCGAGAAGCCGAGCGACATTATGGATATTGTAAAATAAAATCAAGCCCTTTCGCACATCTGAGACGAAGGGGCTTGATTGTTTTTGTTACGAGATTCTGCTCCAGTCGGCATCTTCTTTCTTGAGTCTGCGGAGTTGCCTTACGAAGATTGCGCTCTCGGGCGATGCAAGCTGCGGGTCGGCATCGAGAATCTTCGAAGCCACGTTGCGGGCCAGTTCAAGAAGCTGACCGTCGCGTGTGATGTCGGCAATCTTAAGGTCGAACGCCACTCCACTCTGCTGAGTTCCTTCCAAGTCGCCCGGGCCGCGAAGCTTCAAGTCGGCCTCGGCAATCTCGAAGCCGTCACACGTATTCGTCATTATCGAGATTCGCTTTCGCGTGTCCTCGCTCAGTTTAAAGCCGGTTACAAGAATGCAGTACGACTGGTCTGCGCCTCGTCCCACGCGTCCGCGCAACTGATGAAGCTGCGACAGTCCGAAACGTTCGGCATTCTCGATAACCATTACCGAAGCGTTCGGAACATTCACTCCCACCTCGATTACGGTTGTTGCCACCAGAATCTGCGTCTCGCCACTTGCAAACTTAGCCATCTCGGCATCTTTCTCGGCCGATTTCATCTTGCCGTGAACCATGCTTATCTTGTACTCCGGAAACACTTCCTGAATATGCTTGTAGCCGTCTTCCAGATTCTTGATGTCTTCCATCTTCTCGCTCTCGCTTATGAGCGGATAGACGATATAGACCTGTCGTCCCTCCTCAATCTGCTGACGGATTCCGCTATACAGCGGACCGCGCTTTGAGTCGTACTGATGGATGGTCTTTATAGGCTTTCTGCCCGGCGGAAGCTCGTCAATCACGCTCACGTCCAAGTCGCCGTAAAGAGTCATGGCAAGCGTGCGCGGAATAGGCGTTGCCGTCATCACCAGAATGTGCGGCGGAACAACGTTCTTTGAGTATAGTTTTGCACGCTGAGCCACGCCGAAACGATGCTGCTCGTCTATTACGGCAATGCCGAGGTTAGAGAACTGTACGGTATCTTCGATAAGCGCATGGGTTCCGACGAGGATATCGACCTCGCCAAGACGAAGGTCTTCGAGTATCTTCTCGCGTTTCTTGCCCTTTACTATGCCGGTGAGGAGTTCAACCCTAACGGGCATGTCGCCCAAAAACTTGCGTATTGTTTCGAGATGCTGCTCGGCAAGAATCTCGGTCGGCGCCATTATGCACGCCTGAAAGCCGTTGTCTATTGCCAGAAGCATGCACATCAAGGCAACGAGCGTCTTTCCGCTGCCCACATCACCCTGAACAAGGCGGTTCATCTGCTTGCCCGACTTCATATCGGCATGAACCTCCTTGATTACGCGTTTCTGCGCTCCGGTGAGTTCGAAGGGCAGTTTTTCGGAATAGAACGTATTGAAAATCTTCCCTACCCGATTAAAGATGAAACCCTGATATTTCTGCTGGCGGTCTTTCATCAGGCGGAGAATGTTGAGCTGTATGTAGAAGAGTTCTTCGAACTTGAGTCTTAACTGAGCCTTGCGCAGAATGTCGTGCGACTTCGGGTAATGAATGGTTCGCATGGCCTCATCGTACGAGATGAGATGCTGCTCGGCTACGAGCCACGGCGGAAGCGTTTCTTCGAGCGGTTCTTTCAGCACCTCAATCATCTTTGCCGTGAGGCGTTCCATGCCGCGCGAGTTCAGCCCCGCGCGCTTCATCTTCTCGGTTGTAGGATAGAACGGCTGCAATCCCATCGAAGATAGCGAAATCTTCGAAGCCTCGTCGATATCGGGATGAGTAAGGTTGATGCGCGAGCCGAACATTGCCGGCTTGCCGAAAACGATATACTGAACATGGCACTTGTAGTTCTGGGTTACGAATTTTATGCCCTGAAACCATACGAGGTCTATAACGCCCGTGCCGTCGCTGAAATGCGCCACGAGTCGCCGCTGCCGTCCCTCGCCAAAGGTCTCGAAGCTAAGAATCTCTCCCCTAACCTGAACGTAAGGCATATTGTCCTCAAGCTCGTGGATGTAGAAGAGTCGGCTTCGGTCTACATACTTGTATGGATAATAATACAAAAGATCGAGCACCGAACGGATTCCTGCCTCCTTGTCCAGCACACTTGCCCGCTGCGGACCAACGCCCGGCAGGAACTTGATATCCCAGTTTTCCAGATTCTGTGCCAAGAATTCCGGTTTAATATTCAAAAATCATCTGAGCCTTCATCTCTGCCGCTCTCTCGGGCGAAACGTGGCGAGCCACAAGCGTGTAGCCCAGTTCGAGAGCCGCACCCGGACCTTTGGCCGTTACTATGTTTCCGCACTCTTCAACCAGACTGCCGGTATGCGTTGCACCGCCCTCAACAAGGTCTTTGTCGAAGCCCGGATAGCATGTTGCCTTCTTGCCCTTCAGATAGCCTTTGTGGGCAAAGATTGAAGGTGCTGCGCAGATGGCTACAATCTCCTTGCCAGCGTTGTAATGCTTGTCCAGAAGGCTCATCAGGCCTGAGTGAGCCTCGAGGTTGAGCGTTCCGGGCATTCCGCCGGGAAAGAAAAGTACATCGGCATCGGAGAAATCGCCCTCGGCAAACTCCATGTCGGCAACAACCTTAATGTTGTGCGCGCCCGTAACGATGCTGCTTCCGTTTACCGATACGGTTTTGGAATTCAGTCCGGCACGGACAAGACAGTCTGCAACAGCCAACGCTTCGACTTCTTCAAAGCCGTCGGCAAGAAAAGTGTATACAGTATTCATATTTATTAAAGTTTATGCAAAAATAATTAAATACATGCACCAAACCAAAAGAAAAGTATTATTTTTGTGCAGTAGAAACACGCTTTATGAATAGTAACAGATTAACATTCGCCATTTTCGGTAACACATATCAGAAGAAGAAATCATCTTCAATAAAACTTATCCTCGACCATCTGAACAAGCGCAACGCC
>JBGUGW010000164.1:0-29704 GCA_045111695.1 Candidatus Cryptobacteroides sp.
CATCGAGACTCTTACTCTCGCCAAGCTCAACCGCTATCCCGGCAAGGTCGTCGCTTTCAATTTCGAAGGATTCTATGAGCCGCTGAAGGCCCTGCTCGACCATTATGTCGGGACGGGGATGCTGGACAAGCCTTCGAGGAGGCTGATATCTTTCCCCGAGACTCTTGAGGAGTTCCTCGCTATCGTGCAGTGATATGGACAGAAAGGCCATCCTGGACTACCTTGGAGACGACTGGACTCGTACCATGTCGATGATCCGTTCTTCGCTGGACAGTGACATCGACTTGCTGAACCATATCAACTCCTATATGCTGGAGCATGGTGGCAAGCAGTTGCGCCCGCTCCTGTCCCTGCTGATGGCCAAGGCCTGCGGGAACGGCCGCCTGACGGCGGACAGCGCCCGCTATGCGGCCGCCACCGAGCTGTTGCACAACGCCACCCTCCTCCACGACGACGTGGCCGACGGGAGCAAGACCCGCAGGGGAGCTCCTACCGTGGCCTCTTTCCTCGGAGCGAGCAATTCCGTCCTTGTCGGGGATTACTGGCTGGTGAAGGCCGTCGACCTGATCATGGGAGCCGACCGTTCGGTGATGGAAGTCCTGCGCCTTTTCGCGGGCACGCTTTCGCTCCTGGCAGAAGGAGAGATGCTTCAGCTCCAGAAGGCCGCCAGCGCTGACACTACCGAGGATGACTACCTCAGGATCATACGGTCCAAGACCGGGACCCTCTTCGAGACGGCGTGCATTTCGGCTGCCATATCCGTTGAGGCCTCAGCGGAGGCCAGGAAAGTGGCTGAAGAGTATGCCCGCAATCTCGGATATGCATTCCAGATCAAGGACGACATCCTCGACTATGCCGGGGGCAATATCGGCAAGCCCGTGGGGGTGGACATCCGTGAGCGCAAGATCACGCTTCCGCTTCTCGGAGCCCTGAGCAGGGTGGACGCGAAGCGTCAGGAGGAAGTCAGGGAGATGGTGCGCGGAGTCGATGACCATCCGGAGAATGCCGGGCTCCTCATGGAGTTCGTTATGGAAAACGACGGCATCGCTTACGCGGAGGACCGTCTCAAGGCTTATTCGCATAAGGCCGTAAGGGCGCTTTCGGTGCTGCCTGACAGCCCTGCGGTGGATTATTTGGTGGAACTTGCCAATTTTACGGCAGACAGGGACAGATGATTTTTGACGAGACCATAGGAAACGCGGATGTGAAGAAGGCCCTTGCCGGCATGGTCGGCAGCGGCCGGGTCCCGCACGCCCTCATGTTCTATGAGAACGACGGGTGCGGGGCGCTTCTGCTCGCCCTCGGCTTCCTGGAGTGCCTGACCGGCTCGCAGAAGGTGGGCCGCCTCATCCACCCCGACGTCCATTTTATCTTCCCCGTAACCAAGGGATCCAAGGTCTCTACCGACAAGCCTACTTCCGAGTCCTATCTCCAGTACTGGCGCGAACTTGTTGGATCCAATCCCTATTTCCTTGAAAATGACCTGAATGAGGCTCTCGGCATTGAGGGCAAATCTTCGGTGATAGCCATCGCCGAGGCGAAGTTCATCATCGACAAGCTGTCATTCCATTCCCTCGAGGGCGGATACAAGGCCGTAGTAGTATATCTGCCCGAGAAGATGAACAAGGACACTGCTAACCGCCTGCTCAAGAGCATTGAGGAGCCGCCGGAGCTCACCCTGTTCGTCTTCATTACCCATGCTCCCGAGAAGGTCCTGACCACCATCTCGTCCCGCTGCCAGGGCATCCGTGTGCTGCCTCTGACGAAGGAAGAGGTGTCAGGAGTACTCCAGGGACGTTTCGGGTATTCTGAGCCGCAGGCTGCCGCGGCAGCGGAAGTCGCCGGCGGCAGCGTTGGGCGCGCGTTGGCCTACCTCTCCGAGAGCGGAGAGGCCGGCGCTGAGGCCGCCCTGTTCGCCTCCCTGATGGAGGCGCTTCTGGCGCGCGACCTCATGGCCGCACAGGATGTCGGCGAGCAGCTGGCTGCGCTGCCTTCGCGTGAGCGGGCCAAGGCATTCTGCCGCTATGCGGCCGAGGGCCTGCGCAAGGTCTTCATGCTCCAGCAGGGGATGGACCGCATTGCGGGAGTCGCCCCTGCCGAGGCCGAAGCCTTCGCGGACTACGCTTCGCGGTGCCGCAAGAGCTTTTCCCGCAAGGCATTGCCCCTGCTCGACAACGCAATGATGCTGATCGAGCGCAACATAAACTTGAAAATCCTTTTCTGCGACCTTGTCGACTGACTTTACATGCTGTTTTGAAATGGACGACAATACAAATAACGAATCCGTGTACTTCGACTGCAGCCGCGGCTGCACCACATCATCCGATCCGGAGACCGGAGAAGTAGTGTGCAATTACCGCCAGGGCTGCTGCAAGCTCAAGGACTATGACTGGCTGGGCGGCGTGTCCCGTGCCGAATACAACGGCTTTTTCGAGGTGCGTTTCAAGAACACCCGCAAAGGCATCTATGTCAATGCCTCCGGCCAGAACGTCAAGCTCGGCGACCTGGTGATAGTCGAGGCTGCCAACGGCCATGACCTCGGCATCGTCACCCTCGAAGGCCCGGTGGTCGGCCGCCAGATGCGCTGCAAGGGCATCAACCCCGAGACTTTCGAGTTCAAGAAGATATACAGGAAGGCCCGCCAGAACGACATCGTCAAATGGCAGGAGGCGATCTCCCGCGAGCAGGACACGATGATCAAGGCCCGGCGCATCGCCGCCGAGATGGGCCTTGAGATGAAGATAGGCGACGTGGAGTTCCAGGGCGACGGCACCAAGGCCATCTTCTACTACATCGCCGACGGCCGCGTGGATTTCCGCCAGCTGATCAAGGTGTTCGCCGAGGAGTTCCGCATCCGCATCGAGATGAAGCAGATCGGTGCGCGTCAGGAAGCCGGACTCATCGGCGGCCTCGGCGTGTGCGGCCGCGAGCTCTGCTGCGCCAACTACATCACCAACTTCCAGTCCATCACCACTTCCGCCGCCCGCTGCCAGGACCTTTCGCTCAATCCGCAGAAGCTTGCGGGGCAGTGCGGCAAGCTCAAGTGCTGCCTGAACTACGAGGTCGCCACTTATCTGGACGCCCAGTCGCGTATCCCCAAGGTCAGCGAGCCGCTCGAGTTCGAGGACGGCCAGGCATGGCTCGTCAAGACCGACATCCTCAAGGAGATCATGTATTTCTCGTACGAGAAAGGCTCCCTGGCCAACGTGTACGCCCTGGACGCCTACGAGGTTCAGGAGATCATCAAGATGAACCGCAACGGCATCAAGCCCGAGTCGCTCAAGACCGAGCCCGAGCCGTACATGCCTGAGTTCATCACCGCTGTGGGTGACGACAGCATCACCCGTTTCGACAATCCCGAGCGCAAGCGCTCCAAGTCCCGCCGGCGCGGCCAGCGCCAAGGTGGCGGCCACAAGGGCGACAACCGCAGGAACCGCGGCCGCAAGGGCCCCGGCGCCGCAAAGGAAGGGGAGTGACGGCGATGGGAAGGTCTCTGGTAAAGCTTCTGTCCCTGATGATGCTCGCTGCCTTTGCGGTGGCGGGCGTTTCGTGTTCCCGGCCGGTGTCCTACGAGAAGTTCGTCAGCGTCGAGGACAGGGAAGCCAACGGCCTGTACCGCTATACCATCGACCTTTCCGATTCGCTCTGTTCCTATGACGTTTCGTTCTATTCGCGTATAGACGTCAATGTGTTGAAGGAGACGCTCCCGCGTGATTTCTCCATGATGGTCACATGGACGGCCCCGTCGGGGCAGCGTTTTCGCGAGACGGTTTATTTCGGCATATCCGAAGGGAGCACGGGCTCGGACTCCTATTCGCGCCAGTACGTCAAGCCATACAGGAAATCCCTCGTACCCATAGAATTCGGGACATGGGAGATTGAGGTGCTGGTCAATTCCGGCGCAGAGGTCCCCGGTTTCAGGGGCCTGGGCATCATCTGCAAGAAGAATCTTCCCGATGGGACACGGTAAACTCAGGAAATTCGCCGAGAACGAAACCTTCCGCTGTCTCCTGCAGCCTTCTGCGCAGGAGGTCCTGGCGGACGGTTTCTTCAACCTGCGTGACCATGAGGTGAAGGGACATTGGAACGGAACGATGTTCGACGCGCCGCGTCCCATAGTCCTTGAACTCGGCTGCGGGAAAGGGGAGTATACCATCGACCTTGCCCAACGCAATCCCGACTGCAACTATATCGGGGTTGACATCAAGGGAGCCCGGTTGTGGAAAGGCGCGAAATACGCCACGCAGCACAATCTGGGCAATGTCGCTTTCCTCCGGACGCGCATCGAGTTCATCACGGCGTATTTCGCCCCCGGCGAAGTGTCGGAGATTTGGCTGACTTTCTCCGACCCGCAGTTCCGCAGCGAGAACAGCCGCCTGACTTCTCCTCTTTTCCTGGAGCGCTACCGTTCGTTCCTGAAGCCCGGGGGGATAGTCCATCTCAAGACCGACAGCATGTTCCTGCACCAGTACTCGCGTGCCGTCGCTGAGCGCAACGGCCTCCGCATCCTCGGCTGCACCGAGGACCTCTACGGCACTCCGCGCGAGGCTTTCGCTGCTCTTCCTTCGGAGACAGTCGATGCTTTATACGAAGTGCAGACTTTCTATGAGAAGATGTTCCTGGAGCAGGGATACAGGATCACTTACCTGTCTTTCGTCATCGATCACGACGGACCATACGTCCATCCTTCCGGCTTTGACGAGGAGTACTGGCGCAGCGTCGAGGGCCCCCGCCTCCTATTCGGCCACGACTCCGCCGAGACCCGCCGCCAGAAACTCCATTCTTCCGATTAAAAGCTTCAGGCTCAACGTCCCGTCTGCTCTTTGTGATAAGCCGACTCGTTCATCATCAGGTATGATTCCTTGTAACCTCCAAGATCAACCACGATTTTCTCAAATACGATTCCGGCATCAAGGGGCTTGACAGATAGTTCAACCGTTCCATCCACGCCAACCGTAACAGGAAGATCGACAGTATCGATTTTCACGCGTCGGGCAACTGTAGGATAATAAATGCTGCTGATGTTCTCTGGTTCCTCATTGAGCTTCTCGTTAAAACAGACAACCTTCGAAGCATTGTCAGAGAATCCTACCTCATAATGGTGCCCTGTTCCATTGTATGCCAGGGTTGACTTGACTGCAACGTGAACCTTGACGGTCTCGGTTTTCTGAGGCAGGTGCATACGGTATACCAGTGCGCTGCCTGATGCAGGCTCCGTATAGGGCATCAGGGCGAGGCCGCCACGTGTACGGCCCATGTATAGAATCTCAGTCCAGGTGGTTCCGGGAGCCTCCTTTGCGCTATAGTAATGTCCGGCCTCGATGGCTATGTAACGGTCATCATTGGCATCGAACACGAAACCTCCGGCTGCAGGGCTTTCAATCCGCTTCGTGGCTGGTATGGTGTTGCTTCTCGGCTCACCCCAATAGGTGTATCCGATATGAGGTTGGATCATCATGCCGTTCCATTTGCCGCCGCTCATCACTTTGTTGTAATCATTCTCGAGATCCTGATCCCGCTTGAAACAAGCCTGGACACGGTCGGCCCAGTCGTTTGCGACAACATCACCCCTTTCATAAAGGTATTCGTTCATAGCCTGGGCGTAGTACATCTCATACATATTGGTCATTGCCTGTACGGGGAAAAGGATAATCTGCTTGTATGCATCGCGGTACTCCGGTGCCAGTGACAGATATTGCCTCAGGGCATCGGCCTCAAGACACTTGAACTCGTCGGTAACCTGCTTGAATTCACCCGATTCCAGATTATAAGTCTTGCTGTCAAGCATCTCAGCGGTAATGCGACCTGTGTACTTGCAGTACAGGTTCAGGATACGGGCCGCCTCGGCACCCTGTTCCTCGCCAAACGACTGGCAGCAGAAACCCCGGGTGTGATCCAGCAAGTTCTGGGCAGTGAACTTAGCAGGATTGCGTGCGATGTCCATATACAGGGTAATAGGATACTCCATTGGCTTAAGGTCACCCACGTTGAGTATCCATAATCTGTCAACGCCGTGTGTGTACGCAAGCTGGAACTGCTCCCATAGATTCTGTATGGGAGTAATGTTAAGCCACTTGGAACAACGCGGTTCACCGACATAGTCAATGTGGTAATACAGGCCCCATCCGCCTTTACGTTTGCGCTCCTGTTCATCCGGCAGTTTTCTCACGTCACCCCAGTTGTCATCGGAGAGCAGGAGTATCACGTCATCCGGAACACGAAGCCCTTTTTCATAATAACGCTGGACCTCTTTGTACAGCGCCCAGACTTGCGGGCGTTCGCCGGCAGGTCGGCCGGTCACCTTGGCGATGATTTTCCTTTGATTGGCAATGATCTTTTCAAGCAGCTTGATGGTCTCTTCATCATGAGGGACATACTCGTGGTCAAACCCCACACGACCGCCCATCGGTGCGTCTCCGTCACCGCGCATACCAATCGTGATGATGTCCTCCGTATCCTTGGCGCGTTCCATGCCCTCCCGGAAGTATTTATCCAGGTTCTTCTGGTTCGTTACATAATCCCATTCGCCTTCAGAGCCTCTCTTTCTGGTCCACTCCTGCTGGTTGCGCGCCATCGGCTCATGATGGCTGGTTCCCATAATGACCCCCATGTCATCAGCCGTCTTGCTGTTCAGTGGATCGTCAGCATAGAAAGACCAGCTCCACATGGCAGGCCAGAGATAGTTTCCGCGCAGTCGGAGGATCAGTTCAAACACGCGGGCATAGAAATCATGACCGCCATAGTTGGTGCCAAAAGTGTTTCTGACCCAGGTTGTAAGACAAGGAGACTCATCATTAAGGAAAATACCCCTATACGTCACGGCTGGCTCGTCAACAGCCCATACACCTCGTGCAATAGACATGTTGTCGTGGTGAACTACGGGAACATCGGCCCAGTAATACCATGGAGATACACCCATCTGTTCCGACAGTTCATAGATTCCGTAGATGGTTCCGCGCTTGTCGCTGCCGGCGATTACCAGCGCTTCGCTGACGAAGCGGCTCGGACTCTCGACCGTCGTCATGATGTACGTCTCACGTTTCCCGGTGATGGAAGAGACGTCAAGCTTACCGGATGTGACCAGATCTTGAATCACCTTGCTGTCTATGGAACCGGCTATCACGGCACGGACGCCGCCACCACGTCCGAACCCGCCTCCGCCGCCAAATGACGGCATCGTGCCGCATACACGCCCGAAGTCCTGACGCAGGTTACGGACGGCAATCTTCACGCCCTCATAATCAGACTCGTCATAAATGATTGAAAGCGGTACGCCGTTCTCTATCAGAGTGAAGTTCTCTTCCTTCAGGAACGGTACGGTAATGCCTGGATGATCCATGGCAACAGCATCCAGACTGAGCAGCAGAGCAGTCGTGAGGATGGTGGAAACAAGGAAGGTTTTCATTTCGGATTGATAAACTATATATAAGTTATCTTTTGAATGATCTGGCCGGGATCGATGATCGAGAGGGTGATGATGTGCTCGCGACGGGATGTATCAAGCGGTAGCGTGAGCATGAACTCCTTGCGGTTTTCCAGAACCTGGATTTTCCAGTCACGCCCCCATTCCTGGAATACGTTCTCGCAGATCTCCGGCTTGCCGTCATCTACGCTGACGGAAAAACGATTGCTGCGGTCGGTGGCCACCGGCCACATCGGAACTACCGAGATGCAGAGGGCAATGGAATCGGAATTGACGGGGAGTGTACCGGCAGGAATGGCGATGGTGATGCTGCCTGTGACATCCAGATCGAGCGGTTGACCGAGCTGGAGTGCTTTCCAGTCGGTACCGATGCCGTCGAGCAGGCGGAACGGTTCTGCAGCGGAGAGCGCTGTAAGGTCGATTTTGTGCTGGAACTCCGGATGACGCTGATTGTCCGGCAGACGGAACGCATCGGTCGCTTTGTCTGTGTATTCCGGCATATTCTGGTATAATGCCGTATAGCCGGGCGTCACTTCAGAGATCATCTGGTTCCACTTGCCGTCCAGTTGCGTGTTGTAGCGCTCCAGTAGCCGGTCAATCTCGAGACATGCATCCTTTGACTGACTGGCATACGATGGATTACCGGTCTCGTGGTTGGCCTGGGCATAGAGGAACTTGCGGTTCATCTGGTAGGCCGAATGTACAGCATATCCCAGCATCTCAAAAAGGGCTGGACGTTGATTGGCTGGCAGCTCATTCTCTATGGTATCATAAGCAAAACAGATGTCCTGATAATTGGTAAGCCGCATTTGCGCCGTCCCTGTCTGGAAAGAGAAATCAGTGTCATACAGACGCGAATATTCCCTTGAGTCCCATTCCATTTCGTAGCCCATGAACTCGGGCTTTCTGTCCCAGGCCAGTCGATAGTAGTTGTCAAGGATATACTGGAATACAGGCAGGTGTTTTTCACCGAACACACTTGCCAGCCATTGGGCTTGATATGCGTTGGCATTGTCATAGCTGAATGAATCGAAATCATAGGCCATGTCCATGAACATCTGCATCTCTATCTCCATTGGCTTGATGTCGCCTACGTTAAGCAGCCAGTAGCGGTCTGCACCGGCCGTATAGGCTTTCAGCAGCTCTTCATACATCAGCATGGGGGCAGTCGTAGCTATCCACAGGTTGTCGTGAGGAACCCCGCAATAACTGATATGATAATACACGCCGCTGTGCCCGCTGCGACGTTGTTCCTCCTGGTTGCTTACACGCTTCATATAACCGTAGTTGTCGTCCGGCCACACGAGGGTGATGTCTTCCGGCACACGAAGACCGGCATCGTAGATGTCGAGAGTCTCTTTATATGGGACGAATATCTGCTGGATCTTTCCCGCTTTCTTGCGTTTGTACTTTTCGAGGATGTCACGCTGCTTTTCAAAGACCTTTTCCAATGTGCGTGCGCGGTCATTAGGGTCAGTGCTGCCGTGCATTGCCTCATCATGAAGGCCGCGCATGCCCATTGTATAGATATTGTCGTATTGAGCGGTTTCACGGATGCGGTCGTCAAGTTTTTTCAGGATAGTGGCGCCGTTGGTCTCGTAATCCCATTCACCGTCTCGTGACTTGTCCCACTCAGAGAGCGCGGCATTGTTGAAAAGCAACGGCTCGCAGTGGCTTGTAGTAATCATTATGCCCCATTTGTCGGCCACCACCTGACTCTCAGGGTGGCTGTAGAAGGCACCCGTGCAGCTGTGCATGGCCGGAGCGAGCATATTGCCCTTCAGCCGCAGGATCAGCTCGCAGATGCGGTCATAGGTCCTGGGACCGATGTCTCCCAGCTCCTTCTCATACGTCTCGGCCGCCCATGTCTTTAGCCCCCAGTCTTCATCGTTGAGGAAGACTCCGCGGTACTTGATGCTGGGCGAATCGCTCACGCAGTTCTCCGCGAAACTGAATACCTTCTTGTTGGCTTTGTCCACTGGGACATCCGCGAACCAATACCACGGGTTGACGCCTATAGCTTCGCTGATATGAAACACGCCGTAGGCCAGGCCTCTGGCATCAGAACCGGTTATGTATAGATTACCATCTTCTGTGTCTATGGCAAAGCGCTCCCAAGTGCCTTGCAGTTCCCGGTGACGTTTCGTCTGTTTCACGGTACCGATGGATATAATCGGACCGTCGCTTTTTCGTGTTCTGACTTGTGGCCTTGCACCCGATACCCTTTCGATGTCTTCGGCCAACACTTGCGCCATGTGCTTTACCAACGGCAGATCGCCCTCATCATGCACGATGGTCGCCTCAGCAAGATTAACTGGGGTGAGCATCTCCTGTCCACTGGCAGAAACAGCCGTCAGGAATAATAACATTAATACAAACTGTCCTGTTTTCATTGTACGTGGTAACATTATATTCTACTGGATGTCGTTTGATCCTGTGATGGGACGTGGCGGTCAGACCTCGGTCCAGTGGATGACGATGCCGTCGCGCTCCATGCCGCGGAACCAGGTCATCTGGCGCTTGGCGAACTGGTGGATGGCGTTGGCGAGAAGATTGCGCATCTCGTCGTAGGAGAGGATGCCCAGGATGTGCTGGGTGACGAATTTGTATTCCAGACCGTAATAGATGAGGTCGTCGGCGGGGATGCCGCTGTCGAGAAGGCCGCGGACTTCGTCCACGAGGCCTTCCGCCAGGCGGGCGTCGAGCCGTGCGTCGATGCGCGCATTGCGCGTCTCGCGGTCGACAAGCGTGCCGATGTAGTAAGTGCTGTGCGGAAATAGTGAAGGGTCCACCGTCGGGTAACGCTTGTCGAAGTCATAGCCGCAGGTGGCGGCCTCTATGTAGAGACCGGTGCCGCCGCAGAGCAGCGGCACGCGGCCGCGGCTGCGTACGTCGTGGTAGACTTTGACAAAGTCCTTCTGATACTCGTAGACATTGTATTTCGCCCCGGCGGGCTGGATGTCGATGAGGTGGTAGGGAACATCGCCGTATTCGGAGAGGTCCTTGCCCGTACCGATGTCCATGCCGCGGTAAACCTGCCTGGAGTCGGCCGAGATGATCTCGGCGCCGAGCCTGCGGGCAAGGGAAACCGCGTAGCGGGTCTTGCCCGAGGCCGTCGGCCCGAGCACGCAGACGAGGTCGCACGACCCGTCGTGCAGCGACGCGGCGAGCGCTTCCTCGTCGATAGTCTCGGGAGCCGGGAGCTCCGCTATCATCGGCATCCTTTTCTTGGGCATATCTAGTTGCGCTCCATCTCGCGGCGCATGTCTTTCTCCTTGATGGTCTGGCGTTTGTCGAACTCCTTCTTGCCCTTGGCCAGGGCGATGCGGAGCTTGGCGTAGCCGTTTTCGGCGATGTACGCGCGCACGGCTACGATGGTTAGGCCCTTCTGCTTGACGGCCAGCTGGAGGTGGCGCAGCTCGCGCTTGGTGAGCAGGAGCTTGCGGTCGCGCGTGGGCTCATGGCCGTTCCATGACCCCCAGAAATATGTGGCGATGTTCATCCCCTTGACATACAGCTCCCCGTTTACGAAGTAGCAATATGCATCGGCGAGTGATGCCTTGCCCAGGCGCAGGGACTTGATCTCAGTGCCGACCAGCACGATGCCGGCGTCGTACGTCTCGAGGAACTCGTAGTCGTACGACGCGCGGCGGTTCGTGATCTGTATCTTGCTCTTTGCTTTCGGCATGGCTTTTTACAATGCGAATGCTTCGCGGATAAGGTCCACGGAGTCGAGTTTCTCCCAGCCGTAGAACTGGATCTCGCGCTCCACTTCACGCCTGCCCAGTCCGTCACCGAGGTCGCGCATCAGCTTGATCTTGCGGGTGAAAGGCTTCTTGCCGAAATGGCCATAGGCCGCGGTGTCCTCGTAGATAGGGTTGAGGAGCTGGAACTTGCGGGTGATAGCCGCCGGGCGCAGGTCGAAGAGCCTGGCGATGCCTTCGGCAATCTCCGCGTCGCTGAGACCGGCCTTGGCGGTGCCGTAGCTGTTGACGAAGATGCTGACGGGCTCGGCCACGCCGATAGCGTAGGCGAGCTGGACGAGCATCTCGTCCGCCACTCCGGCCGCCACCATGTTCTTGGCGATGTAGCGCGCGGCGTAGGCGGCGCTGCGGTCCACCTTCGAGGGGTCCTTGCCCGAGAAGGCGCCGCCGCCGTGCGCGCCCTTGCCGCCGTAGGTGTCGACGATGATCTTGCGGCCGGTAAGGCCGGTATCACCGGCAGGTCCTCCGATCACGAAATTGCCGGTAGGGTTGACGAAAAGCTTGTAGTCGCCCTTGAAGAGCGCGGCAGTACTGGCGGGCAGCTCGGCCACGAGGGCCGGGAGCACTATCTCCCGCACGTCGCTTTCGATGCGGGCGTGCATGGCCTCGACCGTGTCGAACTCGTCGTGCTGGGTCGAGAGCACTATCGTATGGACGCGCAGCGGCTTTCCGCTCGCTCCGTCGTACTCGATGGTGAACTGTGACTTGGCGTCGGGACGCAGGTAGTCCATCACGCCGGGGCGGTTGTGGCGTATGTCAGCCAGGACCATGAGAAGCTTGTGGGACAGTGCAAGGGCCAGCGGCATGTACTCTTCGGTGTCACGGCAGGCGTAGCCGAACATCATGCCCTGGTCGCCCGCGCCCTGCTCCTCCGGAGTCTCGCGGACGACGCCGCGCCGGATATCGGCGCTCTGCTCGTGGATGGACGATAGCAGTCCGCAGCCCTGGCTGCTGAACATGAGCTCGGCGCGGTTATAGCCGATACGGTCGATGACCGCGCGGGCGGTCTTCTGGATGTCGACATAGGCGTCTTCCGAGCGGACTTCGCCGCCCACTACCACCAGGCCGCGGCTGCAGAAAGTCTCACATGCGACTTTGGCGTGCTCGTCCTGGCGCAGGAACTCGTCCAGGATGGCGTCCGAGATCTGGTCGGCCACCTTGTCAGGATGGCCCTCCGAAACGGATTCGGAAGTGAAAAGGTAATTCTTCATAAACAAAAAAACTCCAACGTAAAACATACGCGGAGAGTCACTAATCGAAGCTATATGGAATTTTAGCATTTTTTAGTGTGGTTGCAAGCAATCAAATCTCTCCACATTCGGACTGCAAAGATACACCAAAAAAGCGGATAAGCAAAACAAAAAAAGAATTGTGCCCGAATCTGCGGAATCTTCGGAAAAAACGCGTAAATTTGTCCTTTATAATGGAAGTGAATTTTATTATTTTTTTCATAATCAATTATGTACCAAACATTCAAAAAATTTCTGACCGTTATCGCGGTCATGCTGGTGGGAATCCAGGCTTTCGCCCAGGTTACCACCTCATCGCTTAACGGAAAGGTTACGGACAGCAACGGCGAACCCGTCGTCGGCGCCGCCGTGATCGCCGTTCATACTCCTTCCGGTACGCAGTACTATGCCGTAGCGAATGCCGAAGGCCGTTTCGCCATCAACGGTATGCGCTCGGGCGGTCCCTATTCCGTAGAGGTCAGCTGCCTGGGATATCAGTCGGTCACCTATACGGACATCACGCTCCTCCTGGGTGAAGCCTATGCGCTCAACGCCGAGATGCCGGACGATTCTGAGATGCTTTCCGAGGCGATCATCATCTCCACTGCATCTTCCAAGTTCACCACCGAGAAGACCGGTGCGGCCACCAATATCAACAACAGCCAGATCGTTTCGCTCCCTACCGTCAGCCGCAACCTCACTGACGTGACCAGGCTTTCCCCTTACGGAGGAAACGGCATGACCTTCATGGGTTCCGACGACCGTACTTCCAACTTCACCATTGACGGTGGTAACTTCAACAACAACTTCGGTCTCTCCGGAAACCTCCCCGGCGGCGGCAACCCCGTCTCCCTGGATGCCATCGAGGAGATGCAGGTCGTCATCTCGCCTTATGACGTCCGCCAGACCAACTTCATCGGCGGTGGTGTCAACGCCATCACAAAGTCCGGTACCAACACCGTGAAGGGTTCGGCCTATGTATATCATAGGAACGAGTTCATGCGCGGCAACAATGTAGCAGGCCTCGAGCTTGGCGAGCGCAATCCCGAGCGTACCACCACCTACGGTATGACCCTCGGCGGCCCGATCATCAAGAACAAGCTCTTCTACTTCGTCAACTTCGAGTACATCCCCCATCCGGAGGAGACCTCCCGCTGGAGACCTTCGACCGACGGCGTAGCCAATCCCGCCCTTTACATTTCGCGTACCACGGTTGCCGACATGCAGAAGGTCAAGGACTATGTCATGAACAAGTACGGTTATGACACCGGTGCTTATGACAGTTTCAACGGAAACGAGGTCAACATGAAGGCCCTCGCCCGCATCGACTGGAACATCAACGACAACCACCATCTTGCATTCCGCTACAACTACACCATCTCCAAGGAGTGCAACTACACCAACGCTTCGTCCTCGGACTGCGGACAGCGTACCACCGAGGCCCGTCTCTCGCAGTATTCGATGTCTTTCGCCAACTCGTTCTACACGATGGACAACCTCGCCCAGGGCTTCTCGCTTGACCTGAACAGCAGGTTCTCCGACAACATGGTGAACCAGTTCCTGGCCACCTATTCGAAGCTTGACACTTCCCGTGGAACCCCTTCCGCCTACTTCCCGTTCATCGACATTCTCGACGGAACAGGCACCATCACTCCGTACATGTCTCTTGGTTACGAGCTCTTCACCTGGCAGAACGGTTACCACAACAACGTCATCAACGTCAAGGACGACTTTACCATCTACTCTGGCAACCACAAGTTCATGTCCGGTGTCGCCTATGAGTACCAGATGGCTGACAACGCATACCTCAGGAACGGTACCGGTTATTACCGCTACAACTCCCTCGACGATTTCCTCAACGGAGCCACCCCTGAGACCGTCAACTTCACCTATGGCTACGAGAACCTCATGCGTGATGATCCGGCCAGCCGCGTCGTCTACCACAAGGTCTCCGCTTATGTCCAGGACGACTGGGATGTGACCGACCGCTTCAAGCTCATCGCCGGCATCCGTATGGATTCGTTCATTTTCGACAATAGCAACATCATCACCAACAAGGCCGTCTACGACCTTGAGTATCCCGATGCACAGGGCAATATCCGTCACATCGACACCGGCAAGTGGCCTGTGGCGACCCCGATCATCTCCCCCCGCGTAGGTTTCACCTGGGATGTCTTCGGTGACAAGAGCTTCAAGGTGCGCGGCGGTACCGGTCTCTTCACGGGACACGTTCCGCTCGTCTTCCTTACCAACATGCCGTCCAACTCCTCGATGAACCAGTACGGCGGTATCATCACCACCAGGTACAAGGATGGCGTTGCCACTCCTGACCCGCTCCTTGCACAGTTCGCAGGTGATCTGATCACCGACCGTGAGCAGATGAGGGAGAAGTGGTACAGCCTCGGATTCCCTCGTGAGATCTCCTCCGAGGACGGCAAGATCCCTTCCAAGCTTGCTGCAGTCGATCCCAACTTCAAGATGCCTCAGGTCTGGAAGACGTCCCTCGCCGTCGATTATGCCCTTCCGACCGCTTTTCCCTTCACTGTCACAGTGGAAGGTATCTTCAACCAGAACATCAACGCCTCCACCATGGAGGACTGGAACATGATTCCCGTCGACGGTTTCGCCCGCTTCAACGGTGCTGACAACCGCCCGGTCTATCCGACCAACTACACCTATACCAAGTCTCCTGCATATGTGCTGACCAACACCCATCTCGGATACACCTATTCCGGCAACATCACCGTGAACATGGCTCCGGTCGAGGGTCTCAGCATCATGGCCGCCTATACGCACACCATGAACAAGGAGCTCACCTCCCTGCCTGGTTCCGACCCTGCATCGATCTTCAACTATGTTCCTACCGTCGCTGGTCCGAACTACACGACCCTGCACCTCGCCCAGAACAACACTCCCGACCGTTTCGTGGCCTCCCTCACCCACAGTGACAAGAGCCACAACCACTACGGCTTCATCTATGAGGCTTGGAGGGGCGGTTACAACTACACCTACATGCTCACCAACGACATGAACGGTGACAACTACAAGTACGACTCCCTCTACATCCCTACCGATGAGCAGGTCAACTCCGGTGAGTTCCGTTTCGTCTCCAATGACGACCGCGACCGCTTCATGGCTTATGTGAACAACGACGCCTATCTCAGCACCCACAAGGGCCAGTATGCAGAAGGTTATTCCGTTTACAGCCCCTGGGTCAACAGGCTTGACTTCAGCTACAAGCATGACTTCCAGGTGAAGGTCGCCAACAGCGTCAACACCCTCCAGTTCAGCTTCGATATCAAGAACCTCCTTAACTTGTTCAACTCCAGCTGGGGTGTCAGCAAGTACATGAATCCTGACCTCAACTCCGGCCGTATCCTCCAGTACGAAGGCGTTGACGCGGACGGTTATCCGACGTTCTCCACTCCTGAGGCCGTGAGCGGCTCCACCCAGACCTGGACGTACAGCACCGGTATCGGACAGTGCTGGTATGCTTCTGTCGGTATCAAGTATATGTTCAACTAATCAGAAGCCTTACGAATATGAAATTCAGATATTTACTCGCAGCGTTGTTCCTCTCTCTCGCAGTTGGCTGCGTGCAGGAGGAGATTGGCACTCTTTCCGAGATTCAGGTCTCTGAATCTTATGTCTCCATCCCCGTCAACGGCGGTTCTGCTTCGATCAACGTCACGGCTTCCGAGAGTTGGTCCGTAGATGCAAGTTCCGTCCCCGACTGGCTTACGGTTTCCCCTATGTCCGGGTCGGGCAACGGCTCGCTGACTTTCTCCGCCGACGCCACCAAGGCCACCAATAAAGCCGAGGTCAAGATCCAGTGTGCCGGCCAGACACAGTTCGTCAACGTTATCCAGTTTGCCGAAAAGGTAGAGCCCGCCATCTCTACCGCGGCCCAGGTCATCGCCGGAGATGACGGCACGACCTTCCGCATGAAGGGCGTATGCTCGCGTTACGATTCCGGCAACGCCAATGCCGTCCTTTATGGCAACTGGTATATAACTGATGATACCGGCACTGTCTATATCTACGGAACCCTCGACAAGAAGGGCCAGACCAAGGGCAATCCTCTCACTGACTGGGGTATCGAGGTGGGTGACCAGGTCGTCATCGAAGGACCCAAGTCCACTTACAACGGCACCGTGGAGCTTGTTGACGTGACCGTCATCTCCGTCACCAAGTCCCTCATCGGTGTGGATGACTTCGATTTCGATATGCTTCCTTGCACCGACACCACCTTCAACATGGTGGTCAAGGCCAAGGAGAGCCCTGTCCTCGTGAGCAGCGATTCCGATTGGCTCCAGATAGTCGATGTCAACCCCGACGGCAGCTACAAGCTGCATGCCGATGCCAACACCCGTACTGCAAAGCGTACTGCGACCATCTCCATCAAGGGTCCCACCGCCATGAAGAGCGTTGAGGTCTCCCAGGCTGGAACCCCTGCCACCGGTGCCTCCATTACCGAGATCATTGCCGCTGATGACAATGATCAGGTCCAGACACTTCCCAGCTCCATCGTCGTGGCTCTCACCACCCGCGGAGCGGTCCTGTCCGACGGTACCAGCGCCATCTATGCATATGGCAACTCCGCTGCCGCCCTCAAGATCGGTGACGGTGTGAAGATGGCTGCCAAGAAGACCACCTACAACGGTGTCCCCGAGCTTACCGACATAACTGACGTGTTCGTTGACAGCGAGGGCAATGCAGTCGCTTATCCCGATGCAAAGGATATCACCGCCAACGTCATGGACTACAAGGCTTCGACTGCCGAATACATCAAGTTCAGCGGCACCCTCTCCGTCTCCGGCAACTATTACAACATCACATTCGACGGCGTCGATCCCGCTGTCAAGCAGGGAAGCATCGTCTATCCTATCGACGCCCTTGATGCCAAGAGCTGGGACGGCAAGAAGATCACCGTGACCGGTTACTTCAACGGCCTCAGCAGCAAGGACAAGTTCGTCAACGTCATCGCCACCAAGATCCAGGAGTTCGTCGACAACCCGAAGGGTACCCTCCGCAATCCTTACGGAGCCACCGAGATCGCAAGCCTCATCAAGGGCGGTAACATCCCTGAGGGCAAGGTCTACGTCCGCGGTATCATCAACAAGATCGACAATGTCAATACGTCCTATGGAAATGCCCAGTTCTGGCTTTCCACTGACGGCACCACTGCCGACTTCGAAGCCTATCGCAACTACTACTACGGCGGCGAGAAGTGGACTGAGGACAACAAGGACGCCATCAAGGAAGGCGACGAGGTGCTCCTCTACGGTGAGGTCACTTACTATGCTGCCAATGACGTGGCCGAATTCAAGCAGGGCAACTACATTGTCACCATCAACGGCAAGGCCCTCCCCGAGGGTGACGGCACCGAGGCTTCCCCTTACAACGTCACCAAACTTGCCGAGATGCTCCTTGCCGGCGAGACCTTTGCCGGCGAAGTATATGCCAAGGGCCTGATCTCCCAGATCGACAATGTCAATCTCGAGTTCGGCAACGCCCAGTACTGGATCTCGGATGATGGCAGCAAGCTTTTCCAGATGGAGGTTTACCGTGGCTTCTGGTTCGGAGGGGAAAAGTTCACCTCCGAAGACCAGATCGCCCTCGGTGACGAGGTTGTCGTTTACGGCAAGGTGAAGGTCTACAAGACCACTCCCGAGTTTGACGCCAGCAACAGGATCATTTCACTTAACGGCAAGACCGAATAAACTTAATTCGATATGAAAAGAATCATTGCAATCTTCGTAGCAGCCCTCTGCATTGCAGCGGTTGCCAACGCTCAGCCGAAGGCCCTCGGTCTTCGCGCCACCTATGGCGCCGAGCTTTCCTACCAGCATTATGCCGGAGGCTCGAACTTCTGGGAGTTCGATGCCGGACTGTTCGACAATCTCCTCGACCTTGTGGCGATCTATGATTTCAGCATCGCCCCCGTAGGACCTTTCAATTTCTTCATGGGCCCCGGTGCGTTCCTCGCTATCTGGCCTGGAGATCCAAAACACGAACATGCGAACATGCAGGTAGGTCTGGCAGGTCAGATCGGTCTGGAATACACCTTTGATTTCCCTCTCCAGATCTCCCTCGACTGGCGTCCCTGCTTCAACTTGATGAACGGTTTCGCCTGGGCTCCGTATGGCGCTGCCCTCGGCATCCGCTACGCTTTCTAGTTGGAGACATGCATCTAAAAAAGGCTGGCCTTTCGGTCAGCCTTTTTTTGTTAGCCTTTCGTCTATCGGATGGTGAAAGTGGAGTTGGCCATGACTGCGGAGCCGGAGGACGTGATACCTTCGGCCACGGCTTCGAAACGGCCGGTATACACGGGCATCTTGCATTCCATTTCCATGCTTTCGCCTGGTTCGAGGGTCAATAGAGGATGCCACAGAAGGGTCTGGCGGAAGTCGGGATACTCGTTGCTGATTCCTTCGCAAGTATAGGCGAGGGGATAGGACGTGCCCTGGTAGTCCACTATGCGCACATTGTCCTCAAAGGCCATCGAGGGGAGAGTGCCCTTGTAAGTGACGAAGTTGACTATGCCGGAGAATCCGCGGATGCCGACGAAATACGAGTCGGGATAGATGTCGATGCGTTTTACCAGGAGCGGATCGTAGGAGAAGATCTTTTCCTGGTCCAGTACGGGAACTCCGTCCAGAAGGATCAGCGACATGCCCTGCTGCAGGCGGAACTGACCCCCTTGGTCGGTCACGAGCAATTGGAGTTCGCGCTTCCCGTTCACCTGACGGACTCGGATCTCGGGTATGAACTCGATGAAGATGTCTTCCATTACCGGGAAACGGGTATAGTCGTCGAGGATATAGCTCTTACAGGACTGGGGGTCCAGCACCTTGTGCTGTCTGGCCGGCAGGGCGGAATACAGTGTGTCTGAGTTGAAGTTCCTTTCCAGCTGCATCGCCACTCCGCGCAATTCCAGGGCTTCGGAATACTCCGGGCTCAAGGCGAGTTCCGGTATGTCGCCGGGCTCAAGGTTGAGGAAAGGGCTTATGATCTCGAGGTGGCAGATATTGTCGCGGTTGACATCCTCGATCTCCAGGAACATGTTCTGGTCCCCGTAGATGTTTGATGTGAAGAAAGTGGCCGAACCATCGGCCCGGATGAGGGCGGTATAGATGTTCTGCCCGTCTCCGGGGGAGGAGATGAATGCGTATTTGTCCTTGACTGACTCCAGGCCCTCGGCATCTGTGCCGGTCACCCTTGCACGGATGATCTCTCCCTCGTATTCGGGTACGACCGAAGCGTCGAAACCGCGTGCGGCAGGCAGGGAATGAAGGCTCCCGACAAAGTCGGCGATGTGTCCGCCCGCGGGTGCGGGAATCCCGTCTTCATGCCTGACCCCGAGATTGAAGGACACTGCCTCGAGACCGTTGTTGGTCACCATGATGCGGGCCGTTCCGGCATTGCCGGCGGCGGCAGAGACGGTCAGCCCGCCGGCCTGTCGCAGGGCGGCCGCCGCCGGGGCCTGCCCGACAACCTTGACCCCACCCTCGATGCGCTCGTTGCTGAACGTGTTGAAGACTGAGAGCGTCCTGGCCCCGACGGACGGATCGAACCCCTCCTCGGAGGCCCCGAGGGCGGTATATGCCAGCAGCCGGTAGTTGCCGGTAGGCAAAGTGTTGGGCAGCATAAGCCGCCCGCCGCCGCGCCCGCCTTCAAGGGCTATCTTGGCGGTCTGGACCATGCCGGCTGAGGAATGGATTTCCACATAGGCAGTCTTGCTGAAGGACGACAGCTTGCCTGAAGATGCGTCCACGCAGTACGCCGACATCCAGACTGCGTCGCCCGCGACATAGACTTCCCGGTCGGTGGAGACATACACCCTTTCCCGCAGGCGGGACTGTCCTGAGAGGACTCCCGGCAGGAGAAGCATCACCAGTAGAATGAACCGTATCTTTCTCATAGGCTATTTATGGTCGTTGGGCCATCCGGCCGGCTTATTCTTGGTTCCTCCGTTCGCCCTGCAGTCCACGCACCTGCGCGGCGCCCAGTCAAATCCCGGGGGCCCGTCCCCAAGGACCATGTCCAGCGGGGCATACCCCATCCTGTAATAACTGTAATACTCATTCGGCTTGACGCTGACGGTCTCTATTTGCTCCGGATAGGGCTTTAGGTAAAAGTCTTCGACTTCATTGTCATAATACATGTCGCCCGTGGCCTGAGCTGCTGCACTGATGTAGCCTATCACCGGTATGGAAGGGTTGGAGATGCAGTGGATGTTGCCGGGCATCTGGCTCGGAGTGGGCGAGAAGATGGTACCCTGGCCCTGTGAGTTGTCCAGGACATTCTGCCAGTATTTGTAGGCATCCTCTTCCATGGCTTCGAGATGCACTATGATATGGTACATCATCTGCAAGCGCCTCTCGTTTCGGGGGATGCGGTGGAACTCAAGGTCCACGAAGCGGTCGTCCGTCTGGTCTGCGGTGGAAAAAATCTTGATCTCCGGCGATTCGTACCTGCTCCAGCAGTAATAGGTGTTCTCCCCTTCGGGGAAACGCAGGATCTCGTTGGTCGAGGGTTCATAATAGTAGAAGGAACGGATTTCCGTGTGGAACTCCCATTCTTCGGTGAAACTCCAGCGGAAATGGCTGTGCCCGTTGCAGTGCATGCTCAGAGCTACGTTCAATTCTCCGCGCTCATTGTCAAGGATGTAGGACATGTCGTCGACCGTAGGAGCTGCGCATACGTCCAGCCAGTCCGATTCGTAGGCTTCACCGGACTCAACATCCTCGAAATGGAGGCGGTATCTCCGGCCGGCGGGAAGGTTCGTCGTATCGAAGTACAGCATGTTGGATGCCATCATCGAGTAATCGGAGTAATAGGGGGAATACAGATTGATGGGCTCAAGACGGCTGCCGTCCTCTCCTTCGATATAACCGTTGATCCTCAGTGCAGGCGGGCTGTAACCCTCTTTGTCGAGGGGATAGACCCTCGAGAAATAGAAAGTGGAAGTGCTTCCGACATGGATGTCCCCGTCTACGACCAGCCTGCTGTCCTGTCCTTCGATTTCCGGTTCGAAAGGATATACGCAGGCAGAGACGGCCAGGATGATGGCGGCGGATACCGCAAATCGTAAAAACTCTTTCATGGCCGTCAGAATTTAAGGTTGAGGTTGATGTAAGGGATCGCACAGGCAAATACCGAAAGCATATGGCCGGAAATCTTCCGTCCGTCCTCGGACGAATAGAATACCGAATATGCATTCTTGCGGGCAGTCACGTTGTATACTCCCAGGGTCCATGACATGTGCGTGAGCTGCCTCAGGTAATGGCCCGGCTCTATGTTCATCGCAAGGTCCATCCTGAAGTAGTCGGGGATGCGGTAGCCGTTGCGTTCGGAGAATGCAAGTCTCCATCCGTTCTTGTAGTAGTACTGCCCGACGGGAAGTGTCACGGGACGTCCTGTGGCATAGTCGACGTTGACCGACAGGGAGTAGCGGTGGGTGAACTTGTAGTTGGCAGCGAGCTTCGCCTCGTGCGGCTTGTCGTGAGGAGCGTTGTACCATGCGCCTCCGTTGATGGTCTCCACTCCGCGGTCGTACATCTCACGCAGCTGCGAGCGGGCGTACGAGTATGAAGCCCAGCCGGTGAGCTTGCCCGTGGTGCGCTTGACCATGAATTCTACTCCGTATGCCCTGCCGTAGGTCTCCACAAGCTCATCCACTAGATTGTCGTTCATCAGGAGCGTCGCTCCCGACTTGTAGTCGAGATAGTGCGACGTCCTCTTGTAATAGGCCTCGAGGGATAGGTCGGCCTGTCCGCCGCCGACGGTCCAGTACAGGCCAGAAGCGGCCTGCCAGCCGTTCTGCGGGCGGACATCGGCGTTGCAGAGCTGCCAACTGTCGATGGGCGAGATGGATGAGGTGTTGGAGATGAGATGGATGTACTGGCTCATCGTGTTGAATCCGGCCTTGAGCGAGAGATTGTCCCGGAAGGAGTATTTCCCGGACAGGCGGATTTCAGGATTGGCGTAAAACTTCGACGGATTGAAGGCTGCAAGTCCGCTGATGCGGAGTCCTCCTTCGAGCATCAGGGAAGGCGTGACGGTCCAGCTGTCGCTGAAGAACAGCGCAGGCTCCAGTGCCTGCTGCGTGTCGAGCCTCCTGCCCTCCACTAGGGTGTTCTCGTGCAGCGGCAGGAGTTCACCCGGCATCAGCACGTACCATGTCGCACTGCCTCCGTATGTGAGGTTGTGCGCATCGCCGGCGGCAAAATGGAAAGTCGACTTGGCGAACCATTCCTGGATGCCGGTATCTATCCTGTATCCCGACATCTCGTTGAAGTCATTGTCGAATTGTGCGTCATACCTGTCGTATCCGGCCACGGCTACGAGGTCGAGGCGGCTGCCGAGACGGCTGCGCCATTTCAAGGACAAGTCCAGGTTGGAATAACGGAAAGTAGTGTCCCTGTCGAAGGAGAATCCGTCCCTGGACCAGTAGGCGTAGGCCTGCAGGGTGTTCCTGTCGTTGACCTTGTGGGTGATGCTGGCGTTCGCGTCGCTGAAGTCCGCCCTTCCTCCGTGATAGTTGCTGTTGGCGGGAAGCATGTTCAGTATCCAGTTGGAGTAAGTGGTACGGCCTCCGATTATGAATGTGGTCCTGCCCTTGGCCAGAGGGCCTTCGAGATGGAAACGGCTGGTCAGGAGACCAAGGCCGAGCGAGCCTTCAACCTTGTTGGAGTTGCCTTCACGCCCGCGGACATCCAGGACCGATGATATGCGTCCGCCGAACTCCGCGGGAATCGAGCTCTTATAAAGCTCCACCTCGCTGATGACGTCGGGATTGAAGGCCGAGAATATGCCGAACAGGTGCGTGGGGTTGTACAGCGTGCCGTCGTTGAAGAGTATCAGGTTCTGGTCGGTGGAGCCGCCGCGGACGTTGAAACCGCTGGAGGCTTCACCCACGGACTTGACTCCGGGGAGGGTGAGAACGGCTTTGATGATGTCTCCCTCGCCGAAGGCGGAGGGGATCTTGGTGACGATGGCCGTCCTCATGCGCTCGAGGCCGAGCCTTGCGTCGCGGTGGTAGGATACCGCATCGGCGGAAACAACGGCCCCGGTCAGAGCCGTGACTTTCTCCCTCATCACGACATCGAGCGTACCGTCGTCGTAAACCTTGAGGTTGAGGTGCATGTCGTCCAGTGAATAGCCGCTCAGGCTGAGCTGGTCATCGCCGACAGGTAGAGCTATGCGATAGAATCCGTCCGCGTCAGTGACGGTATAGGCTCCGGTCTTGTTGTCGTAGACCGACACGCCTGTCAGGGGCTCTCCGGAGGAAACGTCCCTGACATGGCCGCTGAGATAGACCTTCCCGCTGCGGCCAGCTCCGGGGTCGCCTATCTCGTAGACCTTGTTGGCATATGTGACCACTGTATTCTGCTCCGCAAGGAAACGCTTGAGCCCATCATCGTCTACACTTGATTTCCCGTCGTCGAAATAGCCCGTGGGAAGCGAAGTGAAGACAGTCTTGCTGTGGAGGATGAAGATGCTGCCGCGGTAAGTGCTGACGACATAGCCACTCTCGCGCAGACGGTCCAGGGCGGCCTCCATGAAACGTTCGCGCGGAGCGCTGACGCTGAAGGTGGACTGTTCCTTCTCGTCCATGATATAATATATGTCCTGCCGGAATTCCTTTCTCAGGAAACGGACGAGCGAGTCGAGTCCTGCGCGCCTGACCTCAAGATTGTCCTGCGCGGCCAGCGGAGCCGCGCCCAGACTCAGGGCTGCCAGTAAAACCAGTACGAATCTTTTCATCGGGCGACAATGCTGAGGACCCTCTTGCAATAGGTGTCGAAATCAATTTCCGACGTGTCATGTCCCGCCGCTGAAAGCGCCTTGCGGATCTCGCTCCTGCGTTCGGGGAACTTCCTGGCCAGGGCACCTTTGCCCCTGATGCGGGAGAAACTGCCGTCCTTGTCCTTGAAGTAGTAAGCCTTTGTGATGGCGTAGTAGTCGCTCAGGTCGGACCTGTAGCCGAGATCGTAGTACCCTATGGGAGCGCCGTTCATGTTCTGGGTCCTGTTCAGAAGCCGCTTAGTCACACGTTTGTAGACCTTTTCCGGGCCATCCCCCAACACCTCATACAAACCTCCGGGAATGCCCTCGATGCCGTCCGGGACTCTCTCGAAACGGCTGCCAGCGGTAGTAATGGAACTCACGGAAGCCTCGGGGAGCTCTATGGCGATGGGAGAACTGTCCTTGCGGACAAGGACATTGCCGGTGATGGCATCAATATTCACCAGTATGTCATCGTAGAACCTGTCCTCGAACACTATCGATCCGGGGACGAAGGTCGTTGAAGACCAGTATGGGTTGCCGTTGGCAGGACGCTCGTATGCTTTGGCCTGTTTCCCCCGGAAGAGGACGGAACCGCTTCCGGCGGCATCCTGGAAGGCTTTGACTTCCGGCGGCACCTGTGCCATCACTGTCGATGTGCACAATAGAAGGCTTGCAACGGGAAGAATAATGGACAATCTGGGTTTCATCAAGGCGAAGATACGGAATAATCACATAAAACAACGCCCGCCGTGCAGGAATACTGCGCGGCGGACGCATAAAAAATGAATATTATTTATTTATGGCTTGCGCGGAACTCGTCGAGCTGCCTGAAGCAGCAGTCGTTCAGGATGCCCTGGAGGGGACGGTCGAAGTTGTTCCTGACATTGCACTCGTGGTCGAAGATGAAGCATTCGCCGTTGGCTGCCGTGTAGGGACGCCATTCGGGCAGGCCTTCGACCTCGGGATTGCCGGTGATGGCGAAATTGGCCCAGCTCCGGCTCATGTTCTCTGCCAGCTGCCAGTCGGCATCCGACACTTCGGGCAGCACGCGGCCGTGACGGTCGGGAGTGTTGAAGCAGAAGTTCAGTTCGTAGCCGTGTACTGAGCCCAGGTCCGCAGGGGATCTCCATGTGAACATATACATGTATACCGGAGCTTTGCGCGAAGCGGTGATGGTGTCGGCCGTGATGAGGGTCTTGGGACGGAACATCATGTCTATGGACAGCAGGTCCTGCGGAGTATAGTCCGGCCAGGCTTCGGCGAAGGCTGCGACGTACTCGTCGACCCTGTCGCCGAAGGTGGGCTTCAGCTGCTCCTTTGCCTCTTCGAGGGTCATAGGAGTGCCGTAGACGCGCCTCTGGAGCTCGTTGAAGGTCGTACCGATCATCAGCGGAATGTCGTCGGAGATGCTCGCGAAATCCGGCTGGAAGGGCTGCTGGAGCAGCACTTCGCCGTCCGGCGCGGGGCCGAAGCCCCACATCATCGGCGTACCCGGCGAGCGGGTGCCGATGCTGGCGGCCATGGCCCTCTGGCCGGCCGCTACCAGGTCCCCGTAAGGGACGTCTTTCATCTTTTCTACGTTATCCGTGAGCCCGAGCTGCTCCACTACGGCGCGGCCGAGCTCCTCGGCCATGGCCTTGGTGTTGACGTTGAGGATCGTTCCGCTCATGATGATGGCCTTGTGGAAGAGGCCCTTGGCTGCGGGCATGCACATCAGCGTGCCCACCTTGCCGCCTCCTCCGGACTCACCGAAGATAGTGACGTTGGACGGGTCACCGCCGAATGCCTTGATGTTGTCGCGTATCCACTCGAGGGCCTGGACGATATCGAGCATTCCGACCATTCCGGAATTCTTGTACTTCTCACCAAAGGAGGAGAGGTCCAGGAAACCGAGGATGTTCAGGCGGTGGTTGAGACTGACGACCACGACATCCTGTTTGGCGAGGCCCATGCCGGGATTGCCGGCGGCCGAGCCGGAGTCGAAGCCGCCGCCGTGTATCCACAGCATAACGGGCTTGCTGGCCTTGGTGTCCGTGGTCCATACGTTCAGCACGCAGGAATTCTTCTCGGACATCACGCTTTCGGGCATCTCACGCCTGCCGTTGCCCTGCATCACCTGAGGCCCGAAATGGTCGCAGACCATCACGGTGTCCCATTTGTCCACCGGCTGGGGAGGCATGAAGCGCTCAACTTTCGCATATGGGATGCCGAGGAAGGCCATGGTGCCGTCCTCTTCGATGCCCTTGACCTTGCCGTCTTTGGTACGCACTATGAACGGGTCGGCGGGAGCACAAGAGCAAACAGCCGCCATCAGGGCGGCTGTTGCCATAATCAGCTTGACAATTGCTTTCATTACTGTCTTGCGTTAGGGGAGAGGGGCTCGCCGAAGAACGATGCCTCGTTGTCGTTTTCGTCAAGGCAGAAGACCATGAAGCTGGGATCTTCCTTGGTGCAGGGCTTCCAGTCTCCCTGGGGATCGCTGTACTTGGCGAAATTGGTCCATGCAGTGACCATCTTCTCGGCAAGGGCCCAGTCACCGTCGGTCCAGGGACGCCAGCAGTACTTGAGGGTCTTGAAGACGAACCAGAGGTCGGAGGAATGGAACGCTCCGCGCAGACGCTGGGTGACCTGAGGATGCTTGCCGTCGTCCGGAAGCGGACGGGCGAACTGGTAGGCGTATGCCTTGTTGCCCTTCTCCTGGCGGTCCTGGCAGAATGCGGCGATGCCCGGAGGCATGTTGCCGGCATCGTTGAGGGTGCAGCCTATCATGTAAGGGACATTGGCGAGATTGCCTTCCTTGGCGGCAGTGTCGAAGTCCTGCTTGCAGACGTATCCGTCGATGATGGGGGCGAACATTCCGGCGCCACCGCGGACTTCATTCACGCGGTTGTAGATGTTCACGATGGAGAAGATTTCCTCGGTCGAGGCTGCGCGCATCTTGTCGAGGTTGTCGAGCTTGGCCCAGTCCATGATCTCCTTATAGTAATTGGCCTGCTGCTCGAGAGTCTGTGCGGGAGCGGCCTGGCGTGCGGGCATGCCGGAGATGGCGGGAGCCGGCATGGCGAAGCCCTGGGCGCTCATGATCACCGCCTTGTGGAAGAGGCCGCGGGCAATAGGGGACTCGCTGAGGGTGCGGGTGCTGCGGCCGCCGCCGCTCTGTCCGAAGATCATGACGTTGTCAGGGTCGCCGCCGAACTGGGCGATATTCTTCTGGATCCACTTGAGGGCCTGGACCTGGTCCATGATGCCGTAGTTGCCGGAGGATCCGTGCTCGTTCTCGGCGATCAGGTCGGGATGCGACATGAAGCCGAACATGCCGAGACGGTAGTTGATTGTCACGAGGACCACGTCCTTGGAGGCGAACTCATCGCCGTAGAACTCGGGCTCGAAGCCCCAGCCCTCGCGCAGGCCGCCGCCATGGATCCACATCGCGACCGGCAGCTTGGCGTCGGGCTTGCCGGGAGCCGTCGTGTAGACATTGAGATACAGGCAGTCCTCGCTGTAAGCGGGCTCTTCGCCGTATCCCCATTCGTCAGTGTAGCCTCCGGGATAATGCGTGACCTGGAAGCCGGGATGGCCGAACCTGTCGCAGATCTTGACGCCCTCCCACGGAACGACGGGCTGAGGCTCCTTCCAGCGGAGCTGGCCGATCGGCGGAGCGGCGTAAGGGATGCCCTTGTACACGTATACGCCCTTCTTCTCAGTGGACTTGATACCCTGGACCTGACCGCCTTCTATGGTCAGGACGGGGTTGTTCTCCTTGCACCCGAACAGGGCAAGGGCTGCTGCTAAGCAGATGATGATGCGTTTCATGATGGATGGATATTGGATGTTGGTTTAGTCTGTGGTTATCGTGTGCGGCTGTCGTTGACAAATATAACCATATTCTTTCAAAGAAAATGTCCTTGAAGGTTCATCTTCTTTCATAAATAATCCGTACCTTTATACCCTTAGGAAGTAAAACTAATAATCAATAAAAAAGCAATTCATAGTTATGGACATCAAACGCATCGTTTTAGGCTTCATCGCCGCGGCCGCCGTATTGGTCGGTTGCGAGCCTAAGGAAGAGGATTTCGGCGTGGCCAAGATCGAAGTGAGCACCAGCCAGCTTACTTTCACCCCGTCTTCCGGTTCCCAGACCCTCCAGGTCACGGCTTCCCGCGAGTGGACCGTTTCCGGCCTTCCTGAGTGGATCGCCGTGGACCCTGCCGGCGGAGCTCCCTCCAAGAGTCCCCAGAACGTTACCGTCACCGTCATCCCCAATGACGGATATGACCGCGAGGCCGATATCACTTTCACCATCGGCCTGATGAAGGAGTATGTCAAGGTTTCCCAGAATGGACAGAAAGGCCAGTTTGACGCCGGTGACGGCTCCAAGGAGCGCCCGTACTCAGCTTCCGCCGCAGTCGACTATGTCGGCTCGCTGCCGGCCGATACAGAGTCCGGTCCGGTCTATGTCAGGGGCATCATCTCCGCCGTTACCACTACCTATGAGGCAAGCGGCAACTATGGCAACGCCACCTTCGACATCTCCGATGACGGTTCGACGACCGCTCCCCAGTTCAAGGTTTTCCAGACCTATTACCTCGGCAACAAGAAATGGACTGCCGGCAATGACGATGTCAAGGTAGGCGACGAAGTGATCGTTTACGGCAAGGTCGTCAACTATAAGGGCAATACCCCCGAGACTGTCGGCAAGGGAGCGAGCTATGTTTACTCACTTAACGGAAAAACTGAGGGAGGGAATCCCCAGACAGAGATTACCTCGTCAACTGTCGCAGACTTTATTGCCAAAGCAGACGAGAGCACGTATTACCGTCTCACTGGTACGGTTTCGGCTTTCAAAAAAGGAACAAACTCGTCTGGTAAGGATTGGATGCAGTTCAACCTTACCGACAAAACTGGATCCATTTTGGTATATGGTTTCAACGATGGGGAGTACGACAAATGGGCAAATACAATTAAGGACGGAGGAACTGCTGTTGTTACTGGCACATATCAGTACTACGAGAAGAATCAACAGCATGAAGTCATGAATGCTACTGTTGAGAGTTTTGAGGCTGGCCAGACTCCTGGACCTGGCGATGAGACCGCTTCTGGTTCGGGTACATTAGCAGACCCCTACAATGCTGCTGGTGTCATTGCATATATTAAGAGTATTGGTGACAAAGAGAGCACTGACAATGTTTATGTAAAAGGTAGAATATCTGCAATTAAATATGCCTTCAGCGTGGAATATGGGACTGCTCAGTTCGATATTTCTGATGACGGGTCCTCTTCTTCTACCCAATTCAAGGCATATAGCGTACTGTATCTCGGCAATAGAAAATGGGTTGAGGGTGATACGCAGATCAATGTTGGTGACGAAGTCATCTTGTGTGGTAAGGTAACAAATTATAATGGTACCTATGAGACTTCCTCTCAAAAAGCCTTTATCTATTCCTTGAACGGAAAGACCGACGGCGGCGATACGCCTCCTACCCCTCCTGGCC